>NZ_BBTF01000002.1:0-219415 GCF_000876115.1 Acinetobacter sp. NBRC 110496 | reverse complement strand
ATACAGCCCTTTTGCTTTCAGATCTGTTTTCAGTGCATCTGCAAGTTTGCTTAAATAGATGACATCATTTGCCGCATAGCACATCTGCTCTTGTGTCAAAGGTCTCGCAAGCCAGTCTGAACGGGTCTGATCTTTTTCAATCTCAATATTCAAACAGGTTTTAAGCGCGTTTTGATAACTAACTTGAAGCCCATGTCCGAGAAATGCCAACGCAATTTGCGTATCGAACACATTATTGAGTGGTTTTTGATCGGCATAATGATAGATCAGATCAATATCTTCACCACAGGCATGAAAAATATTCTGTTGAGCCGCGAAAATCTTTGGCCAAAAATGACTGAGATCTAATGCTGCACCATCAAGTAATAGAATTTGACCATTTAAATTGATTTGGCAAACACCAAGTTTAGGGTATAAGGTATCAACCTTAATAAACTCGGTATCAAGGGCGTAGACAGAACACTGTTCCATCTGTTTGAGGAGAACAGCTAAATCTTGTTGCTGTTGGATAAACTGAAACATGTGTGCTCAAATAAAATAATAAAGAACCATGTGCAATAAAACTGCCAAATGTCAGTCATTGCTCAACTGAAAAATACAAAAAATTAATTGGTATTCCACATACACGACATGAAATCACTCCTCTACCCATTTTATCAAAAAACGAAAATCCTTTTCGCTTGATAATAGTGCCACAAATCACAATAAATTGATCTACGATAATGTTAGACAAAATGTAAAATTTAATTATTTGTTTAAATTAACAGCATGAATTTAATATAAATATAAAAAAATGCGAATGAAGCCTATTATTTCATTCGCATACGGTTATGTACAGCCTGACTTAAGGTATGGCTATCGACATATTCCAGCTCACCGCCTTGAGGTACGCCTTGTGCAATACGGGTCATATGAATAGGCAAATGTTTAGTGGCTTCAACCAGATAATGTGCTGTCGCTTGCCCTTCTACGGTAGCATTGGTTGCCAAAATGACCTCTTGAATCTGCCCTGCACTGAGACGTTGAATCAGATAAGGAATACCAATCTCTTCTGGACCAATTCCATCTAGTGGCGATAAATGTCCACCAAGAACATGATATTTTCCGCGAAAACTACCACTCTGTTCAATCGCCATTACATCAGCAGGAGATTCAACCACACACAACAGTTGCTCATCACGTTCTGCTGAAGCACATATATCACATATTTCATTTTCGGTGAGCGAGTGGCAGATACGACACTCATGAATATGGCTCGACGCTTCATGTAGGGCATGTGACAAAGCAAATGCACCTTCACGATTTTTCATTAATAAATGCAATGCCATACGCTGTGCTGATTTCGGACCAACACTTGGTAATATACGTAATGCTTGAACTAATTGTTCAAATCGTTCACTAAACACAAATCAACTCTCATAATCTCCCCTAACCCCTCTTTATTAAAGAGGGGTACTCCTCCCTTTATTAAAGGGAGGCTGGGAGGGATTTAAAATAAACCAGATAAGCCTGGTGGTAAGCCCATACCTGAATTTGCACCTTGTAATTTCTCTTCAGAAATTGCTTCAGCTTGACGAGCTGCATCATTCATTGCCGCAGCAATCAAATCTTCAATCATGTCAGCTTCGTCTTGTAGCAAGTCTGGGCTAATTTCGATACGCTTCACTACATTGCGGCAAGTCATCGTCACTTTAACTAAACCACCGCCTGCTTCAGCGTGAACTTCAGTATTTGCAAGCTCTTCTTTGGCTTTTTTAAGATTTGATTCCATATCTTTTTGCATGCGCTGAGCTTGCTGCATGAGCATATTAATGTTCATAAGTCTCTCTCGTTAAATTAAATCTAAACCGCGTGATATGTCGCGAATAATATCATCAATGTCTTCTAAACCAACAGACACACGAATCAAACCTTCTTCAATTCCTGCAGCTTGTTTAGCTTCAGCCGACATTCTACCATGTGAGGTCGTTGCTGGATGTGTAATTGTTGACTTAACGTCACCCAAATTACTGGTAATTGATAAGAAACGTGTATTATCGATCACCGTCCAAGCGCCTTCACGTTGACCTTTCACTACAAAAGATACAACACCGCCAAAGCCTTTTTGCTGTTTTTTCGCAAGCGCATGGCCTGGATGATCAGGTAGACCTGCGTAATACACTTTTTCAACTTTTTCGTGCTGATGTAACCATTCCGCCAATTTTTGAGCACTTTCACAATGGGCTTTCATACGAATGCTAAGCGTCTCTAAGCCTTTCAAGAAAATCCATGCATTAAATGGACTCATCGAATTACCTAAAGTACGGATCACACCATTTACTTCCTCAAGCAAATCATATTTTCCGACAACAGCACCACCCAAGGCACGACCTTGGCCATCAATATATTTGGTTGCTGAATAAAGTACTAAATCTGCACCAAACTTAATCGGCTGTTGCAATACCGGTGTACAGAAACAGTTATCCACTGCAAATAAAGCCCCATTGGCATGGGCAATATCGGCAATCGCCTGCATATCACCCACTTGGGCCAATGGATTAGATGGTGTTTCGATAAATAAAATACGTGTATTTGGACGAATGGCTTGTTTCCAGCCTTCTAAATCACCCAAATCCACAAAGGTCACTTCGACTGCAAATTTTGCAACGTATTTTTCAAATAAGGCAATGATTGAACCAAATACTGCACGAGAGCAAATCACATGGTCGCCAGCTTTTAAATAGGCCATACACATGGCATGTACCGCTGCCATACCTGAACTGGTTGCAACCGCACGTTCTGCACCATCCAATACAGCCAAGCGTTTTTCAAATGCTTGTACAGTCGGATTGGTATAACGTGAATAAGTATTCCCTGCGATTTGTCCTGAAAATTTTGCTGCAGCATCAGCCGCACTTTCACACACAAATGATGAGGTCAGGAAGATTGGTTCACTATGCTCACCTTCAGAGGTCCGATCATGCCCTGTGCGAATTGCCAGTGTTTCTAATTGGTATTCTAAATCATCGCTTGGATTCATCGTTCTGTATGCCTTATGATCATAATGTCGAAATGTGCCAATATTTTGAGCGCCTAAGGTATTTAAGGTCAAGGCGTAAGATGAAATTATCGCTTAGACTTCGTGCAATCTTGACTCATGATGAGACTTTCTAAGATGAAATCGCTTGTGGAACAGCAAAAAATAAATTTTAAACATCTAGCTATGCGTGTCTTCGATGCAGACAAACTGGTTTTGTCTCAATCTACGCCGTATCAAGTGATTGCTCAATTTAAACAGACCTGTGTGCGTTTCTACGCATCAGAGAACAAACGCTATAAAGAACCATTGGTATTTGTTGCACCTTTGGCCATTAATATGGATATCTATGATTTATATCCTTATCGTTCATTGGTAAAGCATTTTCAGGAAAGTGGTTTTGATGTCTATCTGATTGACTGGGGCAAGCTTACGTATAAAAACTATCAGGTTAACTTTCTATCTTTTATTGATAAGTTTATTCCAAAATGCATAGAAGCTATTCAGCAACATTCTACATCTGAAAAAATTTCGCTGCATGGTTGGAGCATGGCAGGAATTTTCGTCACCCTTTATACCGCACGACATCAACCGAGTGTAGTCAAAAATCTTGTGGTCTTAGGTAGCCCGATCGACAGCTATGCTTCGGGTTATATTGGCAAGCTATACAAAACTTTGGCTTATCTGACTAGCCGTAATCCGACCATTAAAGACTATATTTATAACCGTTTACCGAAATTAATGATTCATTCACCTGGCTTCCTAAACTCGCTTGGATTCAAACTATTAGATCCGAAAGGCTGGATTGATGGCAATATCCAGTTATTGAAAAACTTGGATAATCTAAAGCTGGTACAAGAAGATGCAACGCTTAGTCATTTCTTAAATAATATGATTGATTACCCCGGTGGTGTAAATCAAGACATGCTGTTTAATGTCTGGCTACAAAATCCGTTAAAAAATGGTGCAATTCAACTCAAGAACAAGACCATCGAGCTGAAAAATATTAATTGTTCTCTATTCGTCGGCGCAGGAAAAGGTGATCAGCTCGTGACTGCTGAGTCTGCATTTCCGCTGACCCAGTTGACAAGTAGCCAAGATGTCACGTTTACTCTTATCCCTGGTGGGCACTTAGGTTTAATGTCCAGTCAAAACAGTTCAATCGAGTTCTGGCCAACATTGACAACATGGTTAGCCGAACGGTCGACACATATAAAAAGGTAAGCTATGACTCAATCTGTTGCATTTATTGGTTTAGGCGCTATGGGCTATCGTATGGCGGCGCATTTGCCTAAATATTTCGAGAAGGTCTATGTCTGGAATCGAAATTTTAGTAAAGCTGAACAGCATGCAACAGAATATGGGACTACAGCAGTTGAACTTGCACAAGCGGTTCAGGCTGATATTATCTTTTCATGCCTACCCACCAGTGATGATGTTGAGAAACTCATCGAAGATGTTTCAATTAAATCAGGTGCCATCTGGATTGACTGTACCAGTGGTGTACCCGAGACAGCTCGCCGTTTGGCAGAGAAACTCAAAGTACAAAATATCGATTTTCTAGATGCACCTGTAAGTGGTCAAACTGTTGGCGCAGAAAATGCGACCTTAACTGTGATGGTTGGCGGGGATGTTAATGCCTTTGAGCGTGCCTATCCAGCAATGGCAGCAGTCGGTAAATTGATTCAACATGTGGGGGAATCTGGCGCTGGTTTTGCGGTAAAAGCCATTAATAATATGTTGCTTGCTGTGAATTTATGGTCTGTTGCTGAAGGCTTTAGTACTTTAAAAGCACATGGTGTCAACCTTGATGCAGCGCTGAACTGTATCAATGCATCGAGTGGTAAAAGTCTGGTCACAGAAACGATTTTTCCGCAGCGTGTTCTTAGCCGTGAGTTCCCTGTAACTTTTGGACTTCCATTACTTGCAAAAGATACAGGTATCGCTCTTGATTTAGTCAAGGATGCAAAACTTCCTGCACCTATCCTGTCTTTAACGCAAAGCTTGATTCAGGCAGCGAATTTAACCGCTGAAGCAGATAGTGACTTCTCAGCAGCCGTGAAAATGTATGAATCGTGGACTAAAATTACGCTGAAATAAGCAAGTTCTCGTGTAAAAACTCTTTTGCCAATATGAAAGCCGCTCTATTGAGTGGTTTTTTAATATATCGGGCCTTATTTATATTAGTCTTTATATCAATCAGCATAAAAATCCACTTCATTCACTGATCCACAAATCCTAACTTCATCACCCAATGACCATTCTGCTGCTCTGGCTGCCATAGCAGCAGGTACACCCTCCGATCCTGGCCCTGCGGGTACATCATACGTCGCATGCGCATCATGCGCTAACAACACATCATAACCTAGTGCAATTGCTTCACGCGCAGTCGCAGCCACACACATTTCGGACAATACACCGCATATTACTAAAGACTTAACTTTTAGTTCGTCCAGAATTTTCTGGAGTGATGTTCCATCAAAACCATTGTCCTCATATTTTCGTACGACAAACTCATTTGACAGCGGAGGAAAAAATAATGCCCAACCTGTTTGAAATGGCTCATCTATAGCTCCTTCATCTCCATCATTTTGCAGAAAAATCACTGGCGCGTGGGCAGATCTTGCTTTAGCAAGTAAAATACTGATGGATACAATCAACTGTTCTGATTCGGGTACAGCATCTATACCTGACACAAAAGCATTTTGTACATCCACGACAATCAATGCGTCGACCACATGAATTTTGGTTGAAATAGCGATCTCCTTATGCTTCGAATGCAATTTAACATATTGGTTTTAATTATTTATTATTTTCATCTATTTTGAAAACTCTCCAGTTTAAGACTAAAAATACCCAATTTTATGTACTCTTTTTAGTCCCTTTCTGCTCTATAACGAATCCATATGAGTTAAGTTTCCCTAGTGTAGAAAAATAGAAAACAACATAGAACCACCTGCAATCAAAAGCATCGCATCAAGCATAAAATTAAAGGTTCGATCTGACATTTTCAATACAAAGGTTTTACCAATATAATTACCAATGATTAAAGAGGTGCCCACTGCAACCCCTGCAATTAAGATATTTTGCTGTAAAACACCTAGTACCCCAAAAGTTAGACTTTTTGTCAGGTAAATTGCGAAGGAAGCTGCTGCTTCGGTTGCTAAAAGCCCACCTTTTATTAAGCCAAAACCATTAAAAATTGGCAGCAATAAAGGTCCTGTAGAAAACACGATCCCCGTAATGTATCCGAGCACCCCTCCAGCAACCACCATTTGCCAAGCATTCAAAGTAAAATTACGATGCTTTGCATAATGCCGCATCGGAATAAGACATAAGAAAAATAGACCAATACATAGATTAGAAAGAAATGGAGACATAACCCAAAGTGTATTTGCACCAAATACAGTTGCTGGAATACCTAGACTGATAAATAATAAGAAAGCTTTAATATTTAATTCGTTACGCCACATCACAACACGAGAAATATTTCCCATAATAGAAGCAATTGCCATAATTGGTACTGCAAGCTTCGCACCAAAAATATACGCTAAAATAGGCAATAAAATGATCGATGATCCTGTACCGACAATGCCGCTAATCAAGCCCGAAAGAACGCCAATCAAGGCAAGTGCAACATAGATCATAGGATAAAACACAAAGATAATTGTCTCGATTCTATAATACTTTAGCTGTTGAATTAAACTACGTTGCAAGCCGCAAAAGTGCTCCCTGTACTCATTAGACTCACAATAGTCCCTAACACGATCTTTTTCATTTATTAACTTATTTTTATAATTGAACAAACAGTATACATTCTTAATTAAATAAGTGATTAAAAACAGATAAATGGACGTAATTCGAATTAACATTATGAGGAAAAGACCAATAAAAACCCATGCCTAAGCATGGGTTGACCTTACAGACTGTGAAACTATACCGTCCCTACATATCGATAAATAGTACCATCTTTGGGATTTTCAAAAAGTAAATCGATATTGGGTAAAAGGATTTCACCCTCAACTTCAATATGTTCAATACGCTTAAACAAGGGAATTTCTTGATCATTAGCAACTTTTACTTTAGCTGTCGCGATCTTTTCGGCCTCAAATTGATCCTTTACTTTAATTTTTATATTGTTCATAAAAAACTCCTCTTTTTAAATTTTAAATACAGCAGCAAAACGAAAATTTAGAACGATGAAATTGCTGAATAAGCCAGCGGCATCGCAAAGAAAGTTAAAACAAATGCTGCTGAGCGTTGTAAATTGCGTTGATTCAGCCAAGAGATTTTGTTTGAAATTAAAATAGATCCAAATGCAATCCATAAAAAAGCAATCGGAGTAATTAAAGCCAGGAATACACCCATATGAACAACGTATTCATGTAGGTTAAGCCAAGCAGTGTGTGGAAAAATGGCTGAAGCGAATAATAAAGCTTTAGGGTTCAGTAAAGTCGCTACAAATAAAGCCTTAGACGCAATCAAAGGTTGGCTCAAATCCAGTTCTTTTGTAGACGTAAGCCACAATTTAACTGCCAAATAGATAATAAAAGTTGCACTGAGTAGTTTGATTAGCGGTGGTAACCAAGGCACATAATGTGAAACAGACTCAAGTAAAAAGCCCCATGTTGTAATGGTTATGAAATAACCAACCACCTCCGCAGGGATCAATTTCAATGAACGTTTAATGCCTGTCTGGATTCCCGACGAAGCCAATAATGTATTCGTTGGACCAGGTGTTAGCAAGATCGTAATGATCAAACCAATAAACATAAATGACACCATAGACAAATACCTTTGCTAAGTTTCGCAAACGCAATATGGCAAAATAAATCAGCAGTTGTCGACAAAATGGTTGTAACGAAAAATATTACGCCTATTTTTTTATATCTAAAATCAAAGCATTACCGTTTAATCTGTTTAATTAACAATTTAAGATATCTTTTTCAAGTTTGTGATAAAAGTCACATTTACCCAACAATTCCATGTAGATAGACATCATTTCAGTTCATTTAATAAGATGATGGTGGATCAAAACCCATCGCTAAAATTTAAGTAAAAGATTCACACCAACATCAATTCTAAAAGTGAAAATAATGATTAACTGCTTTTCTATTTTTATACTTTAACAGGTTGTTAAAAGAGTATTATTTACGAAAGCTGAAGTTCCAGTTACAGACTCAAGTATACAAGCTTTTGTTTTTTCTATATAACAAGAATTCAACCTTAAAAATGAGCAAAACTGATGAAGTCTGTCAGACTTTTATACGTAAGCAAAATTAAGAATATTGACTCAAACTTAAAAACAGATTTGATTAAGATCCTCGATGAGGCTGTAGATTTTAATTATCGTCACGATGTCAGAGGTGTTTTATATTATGGTCACGGCTATTTTGTACAATGTTTAGAAGGTCAAAAGAACATCGTTGATGATTTATTTTATAACAAAATTGTGAAAGATGAACGACATATCAATTGCGAAATTCTCTATTACACTGAATGCGAGAATCAATTTTTTTCACAATGGTCGATGAAGTTCTCACCTGTTAATCAGAACATTTCAGATTTTTTCATGAAGTACCATTTAGAAGAATTTAATCCTTATCTGTTAACAGCCGAAACTGTCGAGAAATTTGTTTCTGTTTTGGCTGGAGAGCCTGAATATGATGTAAAAGCTTATGTTTCGTAGTGAATGAGCTTTTTATTCATGATAATGATCTAAAAAGGTATCTGTCTTAAAGGTACCTTTTTACCAACTGGAATAAAATTTAACAAAAAGAAATTGAACTAACTGCTTAACAGTGCTTATATATCTAACGAAGAGGACGACCTCTTTATTCAAATTTCAAGCTTTAGGACGACCTAAAATATTAATAAAATGAGGTGTCGAAATGGCTTGGGCTTATCTAATTTTAGCTGGTATTTTTGAAATTGTATGGGCATATTCAATGAAAATGTCCGACGGTTTTACCAAGCTTACGCCTAGCATCATTACGATTGTTTTTATGATTTTAAGCTTCGGTCTATTAGCCGTTGCGATGAAAACACTCCCTTTGGGCACTGCCTATACGATTTGGGTGGGAATTGGCGCTGTCGGTGCATTTCTGATTGGGATTTTCTTCTTACATGAACCCATGGGATTTTTACGCCTTTTAGCAGCAGCATCCATCATATTCGGTGTAGTACTGATGAAAGTGACTACAAACTAATTCTGAATAAGTGAAATGTTTATCCCCCTAATTAAAAGACCATCTGCATAGATGGTCTTTTATACTCAATAATAAGCAAAATTATTTGGTCGCTAGAAATAGTACAGCATTTTGTCTACTATTGTTTTCAGCTGCAGCATAGAATGCCCTATTGGTTTTATTATAGTAGATAATTCCGCTTACGGCCTGACCTGCCATATAACATTGAGAATATCCAAATAATAAATCCAATTTAAAATACGCAGCACCAGGAATGGTTGTTGCCTTACCGGTAAAGGTACAGCCACTTATTCCACGTCCAGAAATCTCACCATTACTCGTGATCGAAACAGTAGCTTTTTCTACACCCTGTACAATTGCCGAAGTACCATTATAAGTACCAACGATATCAGATAGCTTCGCTGAAGATTCGCTCAAGCTTGCATCATATGTAGTATTAAAAGTGACTTGATTCATTCCCGAATAAGCGATCGTTCCATTTAGACTTTTTTTAGTTTCAGCATTGGCCATAATTGAGGTATTAGAACTGGTTGCTCCAGCAAAATAGTAGTCTTTACCATTGGTCGTTTGTGCTACTTTACCTGTCACTTTTAAATCGCCACTCATAAAACCTGAGACTACGTTCTGGTATGGTGGTGTATATAAAAACCAAAATTTATTGTTCTTTTCAATAATTCCAGTAACACTTTGGCCCTGACTCGTCGAACCAGAATAAACACCTTGGATTTCAGCATTATGAGAACCGCCATTACCATTATTATCTTTATCTATTGGTACATAAGTGGAGTCACTACCACCACCGCATCCAGTCAAACTCAACCCTAAAAACCCTATAAATACCAATTTTTTCATGAATTTACCACTTGTTATAAATTAGGGCTTTCTTATAGCAAATTGATCATCCTTTGTCACATATAAAAATAAAAATCTACCGATATATGTGGAATTTAGCTGGTATTTTTCATCTATTGTAAGTAATTAAAAAGCCCACTCTAATGAGTGGGCTTCCCCTTAATTCTTTTGCGCTGAACGAAGGTTATTGTTGTTTAGTTATTATCAAACAACAGGCTAAATATAGATAAAAGTGTGATATGAATCAATAAAATTATGCCCATTTTGATAAAATTTTAAAGCTCAGCTACACAATAGGCCTACAGGTCATACAAATTAGAACGTAGAACAAAGCTTTATTTTTTCTTGCTGAATAACAATTACCATGTCAGGAAGCTTGGTTCTCAAGAGATGACTGATTCATACAGTACTTATATTTCTCTTCTTTGTTTTCAATTCCAACGGTATGAATACACGAACAAAAGTGCAGGACATCGTTATGCTTAATGCGTTCAGGTACATCAACCCCATAGCACTGAGTATCAATCTCACTGAGTCTAGGCGCCATAATCCACTGACCTGAATAAAAGGGATAGCCTAACCCAGCAACTACAATGATGATCAGTATAAAAATCGGAAAGTTGTTTTTAATGTTTTTTAGCATCTTGTTTGATTCGTCGTGGGTTTTTATTAAAATTATATAAATTTCAAATAACTATAAATATAGTTTAAGTTTCTCGCAATCAAAAAACAAAAAATCCTTTTGTGCAAGGATTCGCTCTAATGGTCTTACAGGATTAAGCATTTCTTGGCCTATCTTATTTTCTAGCGGCTTTCCCCTCAAAGGCTGAAGCGTTAATCAATAAGTATTCAAGTTGATTTAGATAAATCCATAGTCAATCGAACTCTATGATCCCAAACAACGTTGATATTTGGGATTGTTAATTCCGAAACTCGACAAAATACAGTCCATAGCACCATTTACAATTTAATTTGTTAAAATGCATATGAGTGAAATTAAGGCATAAATAAATGTTAAAAAAGAGCAATATAGTGTAAAACCAAGTCAAATAATACAAAAGAAAATCACTTATAATTATTTGTTTTATATAAAATTATAAAAAAGTATTTGATATATAAGGTTTTTCAATATTATATGGATGAATTATGGAGTAAAATTACACTCCTACCATACAGTTTCATTGAAATTTCATTAATAAACCTTATATTGGTATATACGTAGCGATCAAATGCCCTATATCTACAGCTTTGATTTATACTTTTTTAATTAGAGGAACGCCTCATGAATAAGTTAATGGTTGCAGTTTTTGCTGGCTTAATGACCCTAACTGGTTTTAGTGCACAAGCTGCAACACCAGAACAAGAATGTAAAAAGTTACAGGATGACTATAACCTGATCTATGCTTCTAAAGGATTCTGTTTCAAAGATGCAGATGCTAAGGCAAAGTTTGGTAATGAAAATTGCCATACCACAAAGCCAAAGTTCTCTGACAAAGAGCAACAACGTCTTGATGAAATCAAAGCACGTCAAAAAGAGCTTAATTGCAAATAAAGAAAGCTCTCTGAAGTATTAAGCTTCCCTATTCACTCTCTTCCAAGAGAGTGAAATTGTCAGTTGTTAAAGAATACGCTCCATTTAAAGGATGAATTATGGCATACGATGACCAAAATATTTTTGCACGAATCCTTCGTGGTGAACTACCTGCAATCAAAATTTATGAAGATGATCAGGTACTCGCATTTATGGATATCATGCCCCAAGCAGATGGTCATGCTTTAGTGATTCCAAAGACGCCTGCTGTTACTTTACTCGATTTACCTGCTGATGCAGCGGCGTATACCATCCAAATCGTGCAGAAGATTGCTCAGGCAATGGAAACAGCTTTAGATGCAAAAGGTATTGTTCTCATGCAGCTTTCAGGTGCAGCGGCTGGACAAACGGTTCCCCATGTACATTTTCATTTGATCCCAAGCTCAGTTCATGAACTTGGTCGTCATGCAGCAAAAATGGGCGATCAAGAGAAAATTCAGGCGCTTGCTGAAAAGATCAAAGCCGCACTTTAAGTCATGCTTTGAACAAAACAACGGAGTACTGACTCCGTTTTTTATTTTTATAATTACATAAAAAATAACAAGAAATATATTTATTACCAAATGTGAATCGTCATCAAACTGTCATTTTTCTTTCACTTCTCTGTCACAAAGTTTACCGATACTGCATACAAGTCAGTGAGCTGTGTAACTTTATGTACACAAGCAAGCTTATAACAGTAACTAAGGCATCAGCCATTTACAAAAAAGTGTTTTGGAGAAATCTCAATGAAAAAATTGCTTCTTGCTGCTACTGTAGCAACTTTAGCCATGAATGCAGCACAAGCAGCACCAACATTGTATGGTAAGCTCAGTGTATCTTTGGATCAAATTGATAAAAATGGTTTTAAAGACGAAAGCGTAACAAAAGTGAACTCTAACGCTTCTCGTATTGGTGTGAAAGGTGAAGAAAAACTGACTGATAAACTTTCTGCAGTTTATTTAGCAGAATGGGGTGTTGCAACTGACGGTACTGGTTCAGACACAGATTGGGGTATGCGTAACCGTTTTGTTGGTATTAAATCAGATGGCATTGGTACTTTAAAAGTAGGTCAATATGATTCATACCTTAAAAATGCCGCAGGTAATAACCAAGACATTTATAACGATCACACTGAACTTGATATGACCAAAGTTCTAGTCGGTGAAGATCGTTTAAGTAACGTAGTTGGCTTTGAAACTGACAAAAAATTATTAGGCGGCTTGGCATTCAACATCATGTTCCAACAAGGTGAAGAATCTTCAGCTATCAAAAATGATGCTAAAGGTCAAAAAGGTAGCCGTGATGGTTTTGGTGATGGTATCTCAACATCTCTTACCTATGAAAACAAAGATATCGGTTTAGCGGCAGCTGTTGCGGGTAACCGTGGTGTAGCATCAACATATAATGCTTATAACAAAGAGCTTGGTGGCAAAATTTACTCTGATGCGGTGCGTGTAACAGGTTCATTAGATTTAACACCAGTTGGTGCTAAGGGCTTGGTATTTGGTGCATTATGGCAAACAGCTAAGCCGACTGATAATACAGTCGTTGTAGGCACTGCACCTGCTGCTGTTTCTTATAAAGGCTTAAAAGAAAATGCATTTGGCGTAACGGCTGCATATGTAATTCCTGAAACACCAATCAAGTTAAAAGCAGAATATATCTCTGCTAAAACTGAAGTTGATGGCCGTGAAGATCGTAAAAATGACCTATATGGCGTAGGCGCAGACTACAACATTAACAAGCAAGCTCGCTTCTATGGGGTTGTTGCTCAGCAAAAAATCGATTGGCAAAAAGATGATAACAAGAAAACTGTTATCGGTTTAGGTATGGAATACAACTTCTAATTTGAAGTTATATCCAAACTTATAGAAAAAGGGCAATCTGCCCTTTTTTTTATTTTTATAAAAAAAAGATATTTTTCAAAAAAAGTTTTTAATAATTTTACGGAAATTCTGAATCACAGGATCTTGGGTTCGGCCCCGTCTGAAAATAAGAGAAAAAGGTGCTGCATAGCCAAAAGTTGCGGGTAATAAGACCTTTAAACGCTGTTGCTCTAGCCAATAGTGTGCAAAGTGTTCGGGTAAATAACCGATATATTGCCCCGATAAAATAAGAATCAATTGTGCTTCCATTGAGTCAACTGTGGCAAACGAATGCTTAAAGCCCTGCTTTGCCAATTCAGTGTGACTCCAATAACCACGACTCACCATTTTTTCACGTCGAATTTTTTCTGCGGTTAAACCTTGCTGCTGATACAAAGGATGGGTATTACTGCAAAACAACCATTGTTGCTCTTTATGTAAGGGCTGATACATGACCCCATTCATTTTTAGAAAAAAACAACCAATCGCCACATCAAAACGGTTTTCCAAAACCCCGGTTTGTAGCTCATAAGGGGATTGTACTTGCAACTTGATATAAATATTCGGATTTTGCTCTGAAAACTGCTGAATAATTTGATCTAAAGGAATATTTTGATCTGTCACCATAGAATCCAGCATGCCGATTTTAATGGTTCCAGTTAGTTCACCTTTGATCTGTGCTGTATGTCTGGAAAAGTTATCCAGTTCATTCAATATACGCTTGGCTTCTTGAAAGAACATTTCTCCTTTTTGCGTTAAAGAAAAACCTCCACGTCCACGTTCACATAGCTTAAAACCAACCAGTTGCTCAAGTTGTGTCATATACGTACTAATGGCTGAAGTAGAAAGATTCAGCTCTTGCTGAGCATTAGCAAACCCCTGACTTCTTACAACACTGACAAAAATTCGAACCAACTTGATATCCATATGCGTCATGACTTCCATCTCATATATCGCTCTGCATTATTCGATCTTAAAGCATTCTTATAAGACTTAGTTTAGAAAAATCACAACTAAGTTTTTTAAAAATAGGATTTAACCCTGTTCAATGTTGGTCAATAAATAGAAAAAAGGAGAAACAAATGAACAAGACGTTAAATCAACCGCTCGGTGGAAATGAAATGCCACGCTTTGGTGGTATTGCCTCTATGTTACGACTACCAGTTGTGGATAATGACGCAGGTCTGGCAGAACTCGATGCCGCTTTTGTTGGGATTCCTTTAGATATTGGTACCTCCCTACGCTCTGGGACACGTTTCGGCCCTCGGCAAATCCGTGCTGAATCCGTCATGATTCGTCCATATAACATGGCAACAGGTGCAGCACCGTTTGACTCACTCAATGTGGCTGATATTGGTGATGTCCCGATCAATACCTTTAATTTGACAGAAGCGGTGCGCATTATTGAAGAGCATTATGACCGCATACTGGCACATCCCATTATTCCACTCACTATCGGCGGGGATCATACGCTGACCCTGCCTATCCTACGTGCAATCCATAAAAAACATGGTCCTGTAGGTTTGGTTCATATCGATGCACATGCTGACGTCAACGACGAAATGTTTGGTGAAAAAGTTGCACATGGCACCACTTTTCGACGTGCTGCCGAAGAAGGTCTACTTGATTGTCAACGTGTCGTTCAAATCGGTTTGCGCGCCCAAGGCTATAGTGCAGATGATTTTAACTGGAGTCGCCGTCAAGGCTTCCGTGTCGTTCAAGCAGAAGAATGCTGGCATAAATCACTTGCACCCTTAATGCAGGAAGTGAGAGCGCAAGTCGGTGGTGGGCCTGTATATTTATCTTTTGATATTGATGGGATTGACCCAGCGTGGGCACCAGGTACAGGAACACCTGAAATTGGTGGTTTGACCACGATTCAAGCGATGGAGATTATTCGTGGCTGTCAGGGATTAGATCTGATCGGATGTGATCTGGTTGAAGTTTCTCCGCCTTACGACACTACCGGTAACACCTCATTACTGGGTGCAAATTTGCTCTATGAAATGTTATGCGTGCTTCCCGGAGTGAAAATACGTAAATAATTCCCCGCTATAAAACAAGAAAAAACATGGATTTGAATAGGTCGATACGGAATGAAAAAAGATCAATCAAAACGGGCTGCGGCAGCAGCCTTCGTTGGTACAACTATTGAGTTTTATGACTTCTATGTTTATGCAACAGCTGCCGCCTTGGTTCTCGGCTTGGTATTTTTTCCTGAAACTGATCCTGTAACTGGCACATTAGCAGCTTTTGCAACCTTTGCTGTCGGTTTTATTGCCAGACCAATTGCTGCCGTTATTTTCGGACATTTAGGCGATAAATTAGGCCGCAAAAAAATGCTGCTGTTTACCATGCTACTGATGGGACTGGCGACTACAGGCATTGGCTTGATACCCAGTTATGATCATATCGGAATTTGGGCACCTGTTCTGCTGATTGGACTGCGCTTTTTGCAAGGCTTATCTGTCGGTGGTGAATGGGGCGGTGCCGTGTTAATGGCCAGCGAACATGCCCCTGCCCATAAAAAAACCTTTTTTGCTTCTTTTGCGCAAATGGGTAGTCCAGCAGGTTTGATTCTGTGTCTTTTAGTCTTTAAAGGCATTACGTCTTTGGATGAACAAGCCTTACTGAGCTGGGGCTGGCGAGTGCCTTTTTTACTCAGTTTTGTATTTATGCTGATCGGCCTTGCCATTCGCTTAGGCGTTGAAGAATCCCCAGAGTTCAAACAGATGCAAGCCAAGCAAGAAATAGCCAAATACCCTGTCAAAGAATTACTTAAAAACTATTGGCCGCAAGTGGTCTTTGCGGGTCTCGCCATCACCATTGGCACTGCGGGTTTCTTTTTTACCAATACTTTTATGATTAGCTATGTCACGCAGTATATGGGGATCAGCCGACCAACGATATTAGATGCATTGTTCTGGGTCACCCTATTTGAATTTTTAGCCATGCCTATTGCTGCTTGGTATGCCAGTAAAATTGGAGCACATCGCTTTTTATTCTGGGCAGCAATCCTCTGCATCATCATTCCTTATCCCATGTTTATGTTGGTCAGCACTAAAAATATCTATTTCATCGTGTTAGGTATCACCTTGGCTGTACTTGCCTTGTCATCTTTATATGCTGTGGTCGCAGGTTTTATGGCTGAAGCGTTTCCTGCACATGTCCGCTATTCAGGGATTTCCATTTCCTATCAAATGATTGCGGCAATCACCAGTGGCACTACACCCATCATTGGAACTTTGTTGGCTCAACATTATGCAGGCCAATGGCTCCCTTTAGCTTTTCTGTTTAGTTTCCTATCACTGTTATCTCTGATTGGAATTTCTGGCATTACCCGATTAAGACAACAACAGCTCAGCCACCAATACGAAAGCAACCAAGTCCCGAACAAGCTGCTGAATGGATAACTAACAAAAAGAACCTAGGGTTATTCATGAATGAATATGGAGAGTCGCTCATCATGCATAGAGATCGTTCTAAACAGATTACAACAATTGAAAGTTATGGTATCGAAGAAATCCCTGCGCATGCTCGGACAGCAACGCCATTTGATTTATTTCGCCTCAGTTTTGGCGGCGCCAATACGTTTTCCACCTGTGTCTTAGGCAGCTTCCCGATTGTATTTGGTCTGTCTTTTCAGGCTGGATTCTGGGCAATCTTATGCGGTGTCTTATTGGGTGGATGTATTTTAGCACCGATGGGCATTTTTGGCGCTCGAACTGGAACCAATAATGCCGTTGCTTCGGCTGCCCATTTTGGTGTCCATGGTAGAATTGTTGGTTCATTTTTATCCTTACTGACAGCCATTGCCTTCTTTTCCCTCTCCGTTTGGAGTTCTGGTGATGCCCTGATTGGTGCAACCGAGCGACTGTTTGCAAGCTCATATCAAAGTAATTGGCTGTATGGACTGGTGTATTGTGGATTTGCCTTACTGGTACTGATTATTTGTATCTATGGCTTTCGTTTTATGCTGCTGGTCAATCGCATTGCAGTGATCGCTTCCAGCCTATTATTCTTTTTAGGGATGTTCGCTTTTTCCACACAATTTGATTCAAGCTATGCAGGACAACTTCAATTGGGGCAGACTGGCTTTTGGGCAGCGTTCATGGGCGCAGCATTAATTGCATTCAGCAATCCCGTTTCCTTTGGTACATTCTTAGGTGGTTGGTCACGTTATATTCCAAAAGAAACTGCATCCCACAAGATTATGGCGGCAGTTTTTGTTTCACAACTCGCAACTTTAATTCCTTTTCTCTTTGGTCTCATGACAGCCAGTATTGTTGCCAATAGTGTTCCAACCTTTATGCAACAGAATAATTATATTGGTGGGCTAATCCAGATTGCACCTGCTTGGTATTTTATTCCGCTATGTTTAATTGCACTGATTGGTGGGCTGTCTACTGGAACTACAGCCTTGTACGGTACAGGTTTGGATTTGTCGAGTCTTTTTCCAAAGTCACTCACACGTGTTAAAGCCACTATCTGGGTCGGCCTACTGTCTATCCTATTTATTTTTATAGGCCGTTTTGCAGCCAACTTAACTCAAAGCGTCATGACGTTTGCCACCCTAATTGTGGTATGCACCAGCCCATGGATCATCATTATGATTATCGGGTTTATCACACGTAAAGGTTACTATAAAAATGATGATTTACAGGTATTTGCAAATGGTCTAAAAGGTGGTGCTTATTGGTTTCACCATGGCTGGAATTGGCGTGGCATCATCGCATGGATTCCAAGTGCCGTTATCGGCTTATGTTTCGTGCATTTACCTGATCAGTTTATTGGTATTTGGGGGCATTTATTCAATGGGCTCGATCTAAGTTTACCCATCAGTATCTTTCTTGCAGCACTACTGTATAGTTCACTGCTCAAGCTATTCCCTGAACCAAGCATCGTTTACAGAGCAGCACCGACCGCTGAAAAGTTAAAGCTAAAATGTAGTACATCATTCATTTCAGAGTAGCGATCGATACTTAGTCTAAAAAAAAGCCTGCTCAAATGAACAGGTTTTTTTGCATAAAAATATTTTACTTTTTAAGGAAGCCACTCACCAAATTCAAGACTTGCTGAATATCTTGATTGGCTTCTTGCGGATTGGTGCTGCTGCCTTGAGGTGTTAAAGAATCAATGACTTGGGGTAAAACAGAGGCAATTGCGCCATAAATGGCCTGTTTTGGTGCCTGAGTTTGTTGTGCAACCTGTTCAACATCCTGATCATCAAACAAACTTTGAATATTTTGTGCTGGAACATCTGCTGCATTTTGTTGTTGCGGATCAACCCAACTTTGTACTTGATTGGATAAACCCGCACTTTTCAGTTTATCTAATGCGCCTTGCAAACCACCTTGTTTTTGAATCCAAGCCAAAACCAAAGGTAATACTGCAATCAATAAGGTTTGTGCAGTATTGCCACCCGTAGCATTGCTTTGGGTTGAGCTATTTGCCCCACCCAATTGTCCCAATACAGAGCCTAATATCCCACCTAAACCACCTTGTTGGCCTTGAGTATTTTGCTGTTGTCCACCCAGTTGTCCAAGAACAGAACCTAAAATCCCACCTAAACCACCAGCTTGACCCGATTGCTGCTGACCGCCTAAAGCTTGCTTTGCTAAAATTTCAACAATGTTGGTTAAATCAGTCATGACTTAAACTTTCCTTTGGAATTATTTATGCAAAAAGCATACGCTGCTTTGAAAGCACAAAACAAAGTTAAATTGTTAAATTTTGCAAGAACTTGCAACCTTTCCCAGCCTGATTATTTTACCAGCGGAATTTATCCCAATTCTCAGGATTCGCCCAAAATTTAGAATTAAACCAATCAGGCACATGCTTATAAGTCAAAATATTGAATTGCCATAAAGCAAAATCATTGTCATGCGTCGTTTTATCGATCAATTGAGTAAAACCAAGCGAACGTAGTAACTTTTCATCATCCAACTTGCTAACCACCACAATCCGCTTTGCCATCAGGTCTCTTAACTTCACCAATAGCTGTGCTTTTTGTGTTTCGGTGATGTTTTGCATTTCTTCGGTATCAAATAATACAAAACCTAAATCATAACGCTGCGTAAATGGCAGACTTAAAAAGTCAGTTACGTTAAAATAATGCCATTGAATTGAAGCATTTTGGTCAATCTGCTGACCGATACAAAGTGCAGTATGAATGGGCTGTTCTTGAGATAAATCGTCTAGCATAGAAGTGATGACATTTTGTTCAGCCATAACTGCAACCCTTGATTGAAAAGATGAGAGTTTATTAATGGAACTACAAGGCATTTGTCATAAAATGCATGCAGCGCTCAAAACGCATAGTGTAACTGATCAATCAACAAGCAAGGCAAATGTTGAATATAAATTTATATTAGATCGTTCAGAAACTGACCTTCCCTTTGTTATAGGGCAAGAAATCGAGATTGAATGGACCGGTAATATTTTTTGTACCTCTTGCGGCGCAAAAACACCGAAGTCTTATTCACAAGGTCATTGTTTTAAATGTTTTAAAACTAAAGCTGAATGTGACCTCTGTATCATGAAGCCTGAAACCTGCCATTATCACTTAGGAACGTGTCGTGAAGACCAGTTCGCACATGATGTCTGTTTCCAGCCGCATATTGTATATTTAGCTAACTCAAGTGCCTTGAAAATCGGGATTACTCGTATCGTCAATATGCCAACACGTTGGCTAGACCAAGGTGCAACTCAGGCTTTACCTATTATGAAAGTCGGCTCACGTCGTTTGTCTGGTCATCTGGAAACTTTAATTGGTACACAAATCGCAGATAAAACAGACTGGCGTAAACTGCTCAAAGGTGAAGCTGAGCCATTAGATCTGATTGAAAAACGCGATCAGATTCTGGAAGAATTTGCGCCGAAAATTCAAAGCATCCGTGAAGAATTCAATCAGAACCTTGAATTTAACGAAAGCTTGGAATTCTTGGAAGACGAAACGCCACGTGAATTTATCTATCCAGTTGAGCATTATCCTGAAAAGATTAAATCGCTGAATTTGGATAAAACACCAAAAATTCGTGGTGTGTTGCAAGGAATCAAAGGTCAGTATTTATTAATGGATATTGGTGTGATCAATATCCGTAAATATACAGGTTATGAACTAATCCTTCGTGCCTGAATGATATGCATAAAAAAGGTGGCTTAATCGCCACCTTTTTTATTTAACCCATTTTTAAGCAATTCAGAATCGCCTGTACTGGATCTTCAGTATTTCCTGAAATCAGCTGCTTATGCATGCTTAAATGCTGCATCATTTGAATATGTGCCGTTTCGTGATCCATTAAACGTTCAATTTCAGTGGCTAAATGCTGTGGTGTTGCATCGGCTTGAATCAGTTCCTCAATCACTTTCTTACCCGCAATAATATTCGGTAAGGAGTAATACGGGATTTTAACCATGAATTTCGCAATCAGATAGGTCAACCAATTTAATTTATAGAACGTTACCATTGGGCGATGTAGTAACATCGCTTCCAGTGTCGCAGTACCCGATGCCAATGCCACAATATCACTGGCATTCATGACTGTACGACCAATTTTAGATTCCGCATCACTATTTTCTAAAACATGAATTTTTGCTTTTAAACTGACATCCAAGTGTTGAATACCCTGTTCAATCTGATGTTTACGTGCATCATTAATTGCTGGGATTAAGAACTCCAGATCAGGATGTTTACGGTGCAAGATTTCTGCAGCGCCAGTCAATAAGGGCAATAATCGCTCAATCTCACCACGACGGCTACCTGGTAGTAATGCGATATGGGTTTTGTTTGCAGACAGACCCAATTGATGTTTGGCCTCAGTAATTGGATTTTTTAAAGGCAGTTGCTTGGCCAATGGATGCCCGACAAACGCAGCTGCAACGTCATAGTTCTCATAAAAGGTTTTTTCAAATGGAAATAAACACAGAACCAAGTCAATACTGCGTTTAATCCCATGGACACGACCTTGACGCCAAGCCCATACTGATGGACTGACATATTGTACGGTCTTAATCGGTAACTGTTTTTCTTTAATAGTTTTTGAGAGGCGTAAATTAAAATCTGGCGCATCAATACCAATAAAAATATCAACGGGATGCTCAGTCCAGCGTTCAACCAGACCATCACGTACTGCAAATAGCTTCTTTAAATCTTTAAGAACTTCAACAATTCCCATCACTGATAGAATTTCCATCGGATAATAACTATGAAATCCTTCTGCAATCATTTGTGGACCGCCAATTCCCTCAAATTCGGCCTCGATACCTTGTTCGCGAAAACTGCGCATGAGTTTCACTCCTAGAGTATCTCCAGAAACTTCTCCCACTACGATACCAATCTTTAGTTTTTGCTTTGACAAGATCCACACCCCACAGAAATGTTTAAATGATTCTAACAGAATGATTTTACATCGAATCAGGCCAAACAATGCAATTTGTTCTTGATTGGTGAATATCATTTCATCTAATACATCATTAATTATTAAAAATATTATCTAGATTTACGATGGTTGAATAATTGATTGTGAGTTATTGAAGCCTTAACATAAACAAGAATCATTTTCATATGTGATTTATTTTCCTGTTCTCCCAGTTCAAGACCCTTTATGGCTAAATCTGCTTCTATTCCGCTTGTCTATCGACTGAGCATTTTCTATCGCTTTGTATTGACCTTTGTCATGGGCTACTTGTCGATGATGTACTTATGTCTGGCGCTTACATCCTTATTTATTTATGTTTTAAACAAAGCAGAAGCGATTTATCTTGCAGCCTTTATTTCAATTTTCTTTTACTTGTTTTTTATTATCCTGAGTTTTTGTGTGCATTCTTTACTAAAACTCAGCTTAACCAGCCTGATTGTTACAGGCACATTGTTTGGCTTATCTGTAGGTTTGAATTAAAAATGCAAAATAAAGGTGTTCGCCAATCAATGGCATGGTTACATGCTTGGACAGGTTTGATTTTTGGCTGGCTTTTATTTGCCATATTCTTGATGGGTACAAGTTCCTACTACCGCCATCAACTTAATTTATGGATGCAACCACAGTTAGCTCAATATCAAATCAATCAAGAGATTGCGATTCGTACCGCAACCGATTATTTAAACAAAAATGCAGCAGATGCCAAATCATGGTATCTCAAAATTGCCAATCATGAAGAACCTGTCAACCGAGTGTATTGGCAACAAGTCAGTGGCAGTTATGAAAGTAGAAGTTTAGATGCCAATACCGGACAAGCGCTTAAACTCTCAGCGACTCAAGGTGGTGATTTCTTTTATAACTTCCATTTTCAGCTCTATGGTGTTCCCATCATGGTTGGACGGCTGATCGCCTGTCTCGCTGCATTCATTATGTTGGTCGCTTTGATCTCTGGCATCATTACTCATAAGAAAATATTTACCGACTTTTTTACCCTGCGAACCTTTAAATCACAGCGCTCCTGGCTAGACTTTCACAATGTTTCTTCTGTTTTAGCACTGCCCTTTTTTCTAACCATTACCTTTACGGGTTTGGCGATTTTTTTCTATCTATACTTGCCTTGGGGCATGCAAAAGCTCTATCCAGAAAATTCTTTTCAATATTTCACTGAGATTCGAACAACTGAAAAAAATACTGTACACCAAACAGAACCTCAAAAAGCCGAGATGTTACCCATTGGCACGCTATTAGAAAAAGTAAAACAACAATGGGGAGATCAAGCCTTAGCATCCATTGAGGTGAAAAATCCAAATACAGATCAGGCAATCATTACATTTAAACAGTTAGAAGATCGTTCAATTAGCTTAAATCAGGCACAAATCACCTTTGATGGACAGGGCAAAATCTTAGGCAACACCCGCAATGAAAGCGCGGTTGCGACGCTGAATGCAGGTGTTTACGGCTTGCATATGGCAACTTTTGCACAGCCAATATTACGCTTTGCTTTGTTCTGCTCAGGTATTTTAGGTTGTTTGATGATTGCCTCAGGACTATTGCTCTGGAGCCTAAAGCGCCAAATTCAAAATAAATCCAATCAATTCCATTTTGGCTATTATTTGGTGGATCGTCTAAATGTAGCTGCTTTTGTCGGTCTTCCAACGGCAATGCTAAGCTATCTATTTGCCAATCGATTGGTACATATCACTGATACCACGCCAAACTATGAAATTTATACTTTTTTCAGCGTATGGGGACTGAGTTTTATTATCGCTTTATTGACTAAAAAGCAATATTTATGGAAATCACAAATCGCCGTCTTTGGACTCATTGCCGTAGCACTCCCACTCTATAACGCGCTGTACCTCATTCAGCATCAATTGATTCACGATTTGCACAGCTATTGGCTATTCTTGCGAGTTGATTTGTTCTTGTTGGTCTGTGCCCTATTTGCGGTGTTTATTTTTAGAAATATTCAACCGATTCAAGAAAAATCCGTTCAGAAAATCAAAAGTAAGTTAACTAAGCCACAAGAGGTTAAAGCATGATTCTGTTGAGCCTTGTATTGATCTTCATCGGGATGCTGCTGCTCTATAAATGTAGTTCTAAACAAATTAACAAAGCAAAACAGCAACTTTTCATACGTTATCGAACTATCTTGAGAATTGCGGCTTACCTCTGCTTTTTATGTGCGGGTAGCCTGCTTTGTTTAGAATATGGCAGTTCCATTGGCTTTATCAGTTGGTGGATCTTCGCTACACCAGTGACCTTTTTATTGGTGTTATCCGTGAATGAGCTTAAACCCACTAAAAAACTAAAATAATCTTGATTCAACAGCTATCCTCAACTTCTGCCAAGGATAGCTTCGTGACTTAAAAATTAATGCCCATGATAACTATGGTCTTCCTGAGAAGTAGCTTTGTCTTTGTCATCACAACATTTCATCTTTTTCTCACAGCACTCTTTTTTATTGGTGATCTCTTGTTCTTTGCAGCAATCAGTTGCAGCAAAGGCAGATACACTTATGACTGTTAAAAGAGTTGAAAGTAATACAGTTTTAATATTAAACATGATCATGTCCTTTAAATAAAAATAAGAAATTTACATTTATAAAAACAGGACATGATTTGGAGGCCGATAAGGCAGGCTGTAAACACCTAAACTGAGCTGATCCGTATAAGCTGAATTTGCCATTGTAATTGATTGTAGGCTTCGCTCAATGCAAGAAGACCTTTGCTCAAATGTAGCACCTAAGCAACACAGACTCTTTTGACAATGTGATGTATCGATTTTGCCACTGCTTTCCAAGTGATCATGCTTACTCATCATGGCTACACCACAATCAGATATGACAGCATGATTTGAAATCACTTGCTCTACAGGTTGAGCTGCTTCATTCATAGAGATCGCCATTGCAAAACTATTGCTTATAAAACATAGTGCAATCAGCAATGAAATGAGGCTTCGAATAAAAACAGACATAGGGCAAAATGATCAAATATACCATCCGTGTATGGGTTCAAAATAAATCAATCACCGTTGATAAAGCAAGCGGTTCTCAATCCCCGTAATCAAATAAAGCCAAAATTTAACTTTCTTTAGCTTTTTTTTGCATAAGTAAATCACTATTCATCACAACGGGTTATCTAAAAAAAGCATAAGATATGCTGATTTTTGCATAATTAGGCATATTGTCGATGTTTGGTCCTATAGAATTTATTATGGCTGGGGTATTGGTTGGCTTCTGTGTAGGTATTACAGGTGTCGGCGGTGGTTCATTAATGACTCCAATCCTGATTAGCCTGTTTAAGATCGAACCACATATTGCTATTGGTACTGATTTACTTTACGCCTCTATTTCTAAATTCTGCGGTTCAGTTGTTCATGCTAAAAAACTGAACATTGTTTGGCCCATTGTCTTATGGCTTGCGCTTGGTAGTATCCCTGCATCTTTTGCAACTGCTTGGGTGCTTGAACATTACCTAAGTCAATCTACCCATTATAAAGCTGTTTTGACCATGGTCTTGGGCTTTATGCTGACCTTGACGGGTATTTCAATTGTATTTCGTGCGCAAATTGAAAAGTTCTTTGACCGTTTCCGTAACCGCGAACAAGCCAATATGGAAAGCGAACAGCATGCATTGCAGCATAAGCGTCATTACATTGTGATTATGGGCATTGTATTAGGCATCTTTGTGACCTTGTCTTCTGTGGGTGCTGGTGCTTTCGGTATCATGGCCTTAGTACTTATGTTCCCCAATCTTCCTATGATCCGTATCATTGGTTCAGACGTCGTACATGCGGTATTGCTGACGGCAGTTGCCGGTCTAAGCCATATGTCTTCGGGTAATGTCGACTTTACCCTATTGATGTGGTTACTCGTTGGCTCAATTCCAGCAATTATTGTGGGTACGCTTATTAGCTCACGTATGCCAGAAAGACTGATTCGAAAAATTTTAGGCATCACTTTATTTGCACTCGGTGTCAACTTTATGCTCAATCCTATCAAGGCTAAACCAAAGCCAGTTGAAACGCAGCATGCCGTGGTCATTCAGCAAACAAAGCATGTAACTACAACAGTTTAAGCATTAAAATGCTGATTATTTCTGCATAATTTATAATTATCGCTAGTTAACCGATCGGCATTTCATGCTATATTCGCAGACAAAATAACCTTTTCTTCCGATTGAATTTGTGACAGCAATGAATACTCTACAGCCAAATACAGTTTCTCAGCCCGATATCGACGACGTTAATATTAAAAGCATTCAAACCTTGATTACTCCAGCTGAGCTGAAAGCAGACCTGCCTTTATCAAAAGCTGCGTCTCAAACTGTATTACAAGGACGTGCAACTGTACGTAATATTTTAGATGGCAACGACAAGCGCCTGTTTGTGGTGATTGGTCCTTGTTCGATTCACGATCCTAAAGCTGCTCATGAATATGCTGATCGCCTCAAGGTTCTTAGTGAAAAAGTAAAAGATACCTTATATCTGGTAATGCGTGTTTATTTTGAAAAGCCACGGACTACAGTTGGTTGGAAAGGTTTAATCAACGATCCAGACATGAATGACTCTTTCAATATTGAAAAAGGCTTACATATTGGTCGTGGTTTATTGATTGATTTGAATGAAAAAGGTTTGCCATGTGCAACTGAAGCACTGGATCCAAACTCACCACAATACTATCAAGACTTGATTTCATGGTCTGCAATTGGCGCACGTACCACTGAAAGCCAGACCCACCGTGAAATGTCTTCAGGTTTATCTTCACCTGTTGGCTTCAAAAATGGTACCGATGGCGGCTTAACAGTTGCAACCAATGCCATGCAATCAGTAAAGCATGGTCATAGCTTCTTAGGTCTAAATGAAGACGGTCAAGTTGCGATTATCAATACCAAAGGTAACCCATACGCGCACGTGGTATTACGTGGTGGTAATGGTAAACCAAACTATGATGCAACTTCCGTTGCAGAAGCTGAAGCCGCTTTGGCAAAAGCCAAAGTCAGCAATAAGATCATGATTGATACGAGTCATGCCAACTCAAACAAAGACCCGTACTTACAGCCTTTAGTTTTGAAAAACATCACGGAACAAATACTTGATGGCAACAAATCAATCGTTGGCATCATGGTTGAGAGTCACTTAAAAGGCGGCCGTCAGGATATTCCTGCGAACCTGAGTGATCTTGAATATGGTAAATCCGTAACGGATGGCTGTATTGATTGGGAAACCACAGAAAAAGCATTACTCGAAATGCATGAAGCCTTGAAAGACGTCTTACCAACACGTTAATTCAATCTTTCAAAAAACAGGCTCTTATGAGCCTGTTTTTTATTTATCGATTCGATTAACTCGTACAAACGCATAATACAGCTTATAGCTTTTTGCTCAATGTTGACTGTAGTTTTGATATGATTCATACACTTAATAATAAGAGAAAGTTTTAATTCTTGCTAAACAATCACTATCAGAAGCCCGAATAATCCAATCATGACGATTTACTGTTTTTGATAAGTTGATCTGCCTAAAAATATTAAGTTTAGCAGTCTGAATACCTTAATTTTACTTTGATCTAGCAGTCATTTTTTGATTATACTGCTGCCACATTTCTCCTACGACGTAGCGCTGATATGAAGTCCAGTTTTCGTCAACATTTGCTTAAGTGGCGTGCCAGTCTCGGCGCGGTTACTTTGCTGTGTTTGCTCTGGCATATCTTCTTACCAACGATGGTTCATACAGGCGTCGTACCTGCACTTTATGCAATGCCGAGTCATTGCCAGGTCACTGAAATTCAAAATGCACCGTTGATGTCTCAGACGCATTCAGGTCATCATCAACACAGCATGCATGACATGCATCAAGGACAGCAGCTACAGCATGCTAAACATGCTCAGCTCAGTGAATATGCACAACAGGTGTATGCACTGGCTAGCCAAATCATGAAGCATTGTCCTCTCTGCTCCCATGGTCTAGATGCTGCTGCAATCGTCCCGCTCATTGCATTCATTATTATATTTCTACTGGCTTGGTTCAGTCGCGTTCGCTGCCTGTGCCATACGTGGACAGAAGATCTGCACATCGCCCGTATCTTCTATATTTTCCCAATCAAACAAGCCCCGCCACTCGCTTTATAAAACGCAAATTTTACTTCGTACCCCGTAAATAACGGTGGTGCGTTCTCGTTTATTGCTTTTTATTGAGTTCAAAATGAATACTCCATTCCGTTTGTCTGTACTTGCGGCTGCGTGCCTGTCTGTTGGCTATAGCTCTGTTGTTTTTGCAGAAACTGTACCTTCTGATGCAACCAAAACCTTAACCACGATTGTAGTCACCGCAAGTCGTGAAGGTGAATCGATTAATAATACCCCTGCTGCGATCAGTAAAATTAGCAACAAGGACATTGAAGATAAACATGCAACCTTTATTGGACAAATCATTAATCAAACACCAGGTGTGTTGATGAATGATTTGGGCAATGAACAGCATATGATGTCGATTCGCCAACCGATGACCACAGCTGCTGTTTATCAATATTTAGAAGATGGGATTTCAATTCGTCCCGTGGGTGTGTTTAACCACAATGCCTTATATGAAGTGAATTTGGCAGGTATTGATAGTATCGAAATTTTAAGGGGCCCTGCCAGTAGCCTATATGGAAGTAATGCGATTGGTGGAACCATTAATTTCCTGACCAAAGCACCAAGTTCAACACCAACGGCCGATCTAGGCATCAGTGCCAGTTCTGAGGGATATCGCCGTGTCGATATGGGTGCTTCAAATACCTTTGACAGCGAATTTGGTGAACATGGTTTAAGGTTCTCAGCCTATGCCAGTGACCGTGGTGATAGCTGGCAAGACCATGCTGAAAGCAATAAACAAAGCATAACGCTCAGACACGATTGGCGCATCTCTGATGCCACACAAATCAAAAATATTGTCAGTTATAATCATTTAAAAGCAGATATGACCGGTAGCTTAAATCTGGAGGATTATCGTAAACGCCCAGGATATAGCTACCAAACATTTACCTATCGTGAAGTCGATGCCACCCGGCTTTCTTCTCAAATTAGCCACCAGTGGAATGATCAGCAACAAAGCCAAGTCACTTTATATTATCGTGATAATACCACCGAGCAAAATCCAAGTTATAACATTCGTACCGATATCCAAAATGGCAAACCGACAGGCACTTATAGTGGGCAAACTACCTATAATGCCTTTCAGTCTTATGGTTTAAATGCTCAACACGCGATTAGTTTTGATCAAGTCAAACTGATTGTGGGTGCAATGGCTGAACACTCTCCCAACCAAGCCAAAACCAATGATATTCAAGTTTTCCGTGATCCGAACACTTTGGTCTATACCGGTTATCAACAACGCCAACGCCTACGAGATTTTAATGTTGACGTGAATAATCAGGCCGTCTATGCGCAAGCCAATTGGCAAGTTTTACCGACTTTAAATTTAGTCGGTGGTGCACGTTATGACTGGATTGGTTATGACTATGAAAATAAATTAACGCCTTCAAAAATTACAGGTGCGCCAGATGAAAAGCGCAATTTCCACAAAGCCAGCCCTCAAGTCGGTTTTGTCTGGAACATGACGCCAGCAATTGACCTGTATAGCAATTGGTCACAGGGCTTTGTCCCACCCGAAGTCAGCAGTTTATATGGTGCGAATCTGGTCACGCCAGACCTAAAGGAAGCCACATTTGAGAATATTGATGCGGGTTTACGCTTCAAATTATTGGATGATCGCTTAGATGGTGAAATCACTGTATATCGTTTAGTAGGTGAAGATGAAGTGATGAGCTATACCAAGCCAGACAATACCCGTGAGCCACGCAATACAGGTAAGACTTTACATCAAGGCATTGAAATTGGGGGAACTTGGAAGCTCAGTGAACTTTATGATCAGCGCTTAAAACTCTCAGGCAGTGTTGCCAGACATGAATATAAGCAGTTTCAACCTTCCAGCGTTTTAGATTACAGCGGCAACAACATGCCAAGTGCACCTAAAACATTTGGTACGCTTGAATACCAGATCAAGCCAATACCTGAACTATTACTTTCTGCGGAAGCCGTTTATGTCGGCTCTTACTGGATTAATGATGCCAACACGGAAAAGTATGATGGCCATACTTTGCTGAATCTACGGGCCAACTACCGTAAAAATGCCTATGAAATCTATGGGCAAATCCTGAATGCCACAGATCAGCATTATGCGGAAAGTACTTCGTTCAGCAATAATCAGGCCAGCTATACACCTGCTGCGCCTCGAACCTTTTTATTAGGCTTAAGCTACCACTTTGGGAAATAAGCCATGAATGCCAGACTACTGAAAAAACTACTGTCATTACACCGTAATTTTGGGATGGTGTTCGGTATTCTCGTTTTGCTTTGGTCTTTAACAGGTGTGTTGCATCCAATCATGAGTGCAACACAACTTCAACCTGTAAAACGAATGCCCCCATCTCAACAATTGGATTTAACACATGCATTAGCGGCAACGGATGTTTTAAAACAACATCAGATAGCACAATTTTCAGCACTACAGGTGATTGAATTAAAGCCTCAGCATTTTGCTTATCGCGTCTTACAACCCAATCAAAATATTGCTGAATATTATGATAGTCAGACAGGTCAATTGCTGATTGATGCAGAACAACAAGATGCCCAACGTTTAGCACTTTGGTATACAGGCTTATCGCGACAGGACATTGTATCCAGCCAAATCATCACCACATTCAGTGATGATTATCCGAGTGTCAATCGTTTACTGCCTGTTTGGCGTGTTGATTTTCAAAATGGTTTACGTGCCTATGTTGATCCTTCACAAGCCCGATTGGCCACACTCTCCAATGATCAAAAGATGTGGATGGCAAAAATCTTCCGCTTAGGTCATACCTGGACATGGGGTGATCAAGCTTGGACAGGTCAGACTATTCTCATGCAGCTGGCTTTGATTGGCATACTGTGCATGACTTTTATGGGCATTGGCTTATTTTTTAAAATTCACAATCGACGCAATCACCGCTTAGGGCATAAGCCAACTCGTTTTCTGCACCGCTATTTAGGCATCAGTCTAAGCGTGTTTATTCTGCTTTGGGTGATGAGTGGTTTCTATCATCTTTGGCAGAAAAAACCTGATATTAAAAACATTCAACCTGTTTTTCATACTACTGATTTAACTACTCAAGCATGGCAGCAGGTCACGACACACCCCATTCAACGGCTGGATCTTGTTCCAACATCCTTTAGCGAAACACATAGCCATGCAGCATGGATGATTCAAGCCATTGGACAAGCGCCACTACAAGGAAGCATGACAGCAGCAACGAAGGAGCACAATCATCACCCTAGCAAAACAGCGGCACCTAACATTCAATTTGTTGATGCCAATAATACTAAGGCACTTGATATTCTTGAACAAAGCAAACTATTGGCTGCAAGCTATTTAGGATTACAGCCTGAGCAAGTGCAACACGCTTCATGGGTGACCAGCTTTGGAGGAGAATATGGTTTTATCAACAAACGCCTACCCGTGATCAAGGTTGAGACGCAGTTAGAGAATCAACTCAGACTGTATATTGAGCCTAGCAGTGGCGTAATTGCAGCACAAGTTACCCAACAAGATGCTTTAGAAGGATTTAGCTTTGCTTATTTGCACAAATGGACATGGTTGCCAATAGATAAAACGCTTCGAGATATCATTCTGGGTACGATTGCCGGGTTAGTTGCTTTGCTCGCCATACTTGGTTTCTTGGTTCAACTACGTAAGCGCTAACATCATGAGAGTGATCCTTCTTTTTTAGCAGGATCACGTCACCTCAAGCGATTAATTTTTTTAAATGATATAGAATGAAGCAATCACAACACTGAGAATCACACCCGTTTCAGTCAGCTCAATTGCTGCGCCTACAGTATCGCCAGTAATCCCGCCAATACGTTTAATAAATACAGAACGCAGATAGAAAAGCATCAGTAAAAAAACCAATAGTGCAACTAAACCCACCCATTTGAAGATACAAAGCAATGAAATTGTAATGACAAAAACCATCCAAAGTTGCTTATTTGGCATAAAATCAGTCATAGAACACCCTAAGCCTTGAGCACGCACATAAGGTGTAGTGAGGAATAAAAACAGTGGCACACTGCGCCCCAGCATAGGCAAGACAATTAAAAAAGCTGCCATTTGTTGTTCGAGCAAAACGTATAAGGCCACAAATTTCAGCAAGCAGACACCGATTAAACTCAGCACGCCGATTGGACCACAAGCGGGGTCTTTCATAATTTTTAGGGTTCGTTCAGGATCACCAAATCCACCGACCCACGCATCTGCACTATCCGCTAAACCATCGAGATGTAATCCACCTGTTAGCCAAATCCAAAGTACGAGAATCAGCGCCGCGCTCAAGATAATCGGAAGCTTTACTAACAGCATTGCTGAGGCAAATAAAATCAATCCAAGCAACAAGCCAACCAAAGGATAAAATAGTAATGCCTGACCATTCTGCTTTGCGCTTGGCATCGTTTTGAGTTCAATTGGTAAAACAGTCAAAAACTGCAAGGCAATCCAAAAAGGTGTCATGCAACCTCTCAATCACATCAGGTTCATCGTGCATGGATTATGAAGAAATAAAATTGGGAATAGCAAGCTATTCCCAAATGAAAAGACTGTATATCTTAGCTTATTGAATTTGATAACATTGTTTAAGCTTCAAATAATCATAATAAAAACTGTTATTGCTATAACGTGCATAGTTACAACTCGACTTAAACAAGGTTTCTTTCTCGTTATAGAACATCTTGACCAAGGTTGTGCCTTGCTTATCTTGATAAATATCCCACTGTAGATTTGCTGCCATTGGTGACACCGTCTCACCACGCCAAGCACTGGTGTTATAACTATAAGTTTGACGTAACGGTAACGGCTGCATCATGTTATGCAACTCTAAACTGGTCGCCAAAGGAATAATGATTTCAGCATGGGCAAAACGTAATACTGCACGATGAGTTTGCTGTTTATCCACAATCGCATCGACCTGTTTAAATAAGTCCTGTTTTAAACCTTGGGCAATTGCACTGGTGACATTCTTCGATTCGGTAAAACTTGGACCTTTAGTGTAAAAATCATTGGCATCGTTAAATTCAGCATAGAACTTTGCTGCATCTACAGGCATATACTGATCAAAATCAGTCCCTTTCAGTTCAGTTTTCATGCCGCCTGAAATCGAATACAACTCATAGATATAGGCCGCTGCATCCACAGCACTGGCAATACTATTTTTTCCCTTACCTTTTTCAGTGATGGTTTCACCTTTAGGTGACGTGACGCTATAAGAGCCGGTATTGCTAAATACATATCCCGTTGTTCCCAATTTTTTAATAAATTCAGACTTAAAAAGTGGATTCAACACGCTAATTGCCACCTGTTCAGCACGGTTATTTTTCACAAGCTCATTGAGTTTATTGACCAAATCTGCATCATCTTCTTCAAAATGCTGATAGGCTTGACTGGCATCGTAAATCGCCTGTTGTTGCGCCGATAAAGGTTGTACTAGATCTTGCTCTTTGTTCAAACTATGAAAATAGAGTTTAAAACGATCAACGCCACCATCTTCAATTGATGGCACACTGCTACTGGCTAAGCTGGTGTAGGAGACTGGGATGATATGTGTCTTTAATTGTGGCTGCTGTTGGAGCAATTCAGCAGTAAAAAACTTGGCACTATCCACCGCGCGATCTACACCCGAGCTTTGTACTAAAATTGATGATGATTGCTGGGCTGCAGTTTGGAACAAAGTTGGAAGCCGTTGCAATAAACGATCGGCAATACCGCGATGCTCCTGAATACCTTGCATGCTTTCATTACCATAGCCAAACTGACGGATGCCATCTACACCATAACCGAGAAGAATATTAGCCTTCATCATGCTTTCCAAATCTGCCCCCAGCTTTTCGCCTAAAGGTGTGAGCGCATTTTCAGCTTTGGCCTGTTTCCATAGGTTATACAGCGCTAAATCATATTTGATGCTGGATAAGCCGCGAGAACCATGACGGGCAACCAGTTCAGTAAATACTGGCTGAAACCCTTGCGGAATGGCTTCATATTTTTTTAGATCTTGTTGCGGTTGGTATGGAGTTTTAGTCTGATAATATTTTGATGCAGTACTCGTTTCTGGCGGATTTTGCGATTCTACGTGATCGTCATTATTACATGCCGCCAATACAATGCTTGCGCATAACACACTGCTTTTTAATAATATATTCATGAATGATTTGCTTATAGGTTAAGAAATGCCCTGTATCATAGGCAGTGGCAATGACAGTTCGATTACAAGACCAAAGCAAATACTGGAAATAGAATAAGATTTTATCGCTGCTAAGTTGCTATTTTTTCAGAAAAATGAATTTTATTTTCAATTTGAGTTAAGTTTAAAGAATATAGCTTACCTAACTCTGCGGGCATGGTTAATAGATCATCTAACTTATAATGACGTGCCAAACAAGTGAGTAATTTAATTACACCACCGTGTGTCACCACCAAAGCCCTGTTCCAATGATGCTGCTGCATTTGCATGTAAATATCATCAAAACCATGCATAACGCGCTGCTGAAATTGATTCAGTGACTCCCCATTGGGTGCTTGATATCGGGTTGGAAATTGCCAGAAATTTGCCAATAACTCAGGCTCTGTTTCATAAATGGTTTGCGTGGCAATACCTTCCCAATCGCCAAAATACATTTCCTTAATTTCTGTATGGAGCAGCAAAGGTAATTCAAGTTGTTTCGCCAGTGCTGCCGCAAACTTTTGACAGCGTTGCAAGGGTGAACTGATGATTACATCCCATTGTACTTGAGCAGCAAGATGCTGCTCAACGGTGGATTGCATTTGCAACCAACCTTGTTCAGTAAGCGCATCATCCAAATGTCCACGTAAGGTATGGCTGAGTGTCGTTTCCCCATGCCGCAGTAAATCAAGGTGCAACTTTATCACCCGTAACCGCAGCTTCGGCAAAGGTTGCCATTTGATTATGCAGCACACAAGCCAGTTGCAACATAGACAGTGCAGCTCCTGCACCACTACCTTCACCCAAACGCAAATTCATATTTAAAATAGGTTGTGCATCCAATGCATTTAAGACACGTTGATGTCCATACTCAGCTGATTGATGTCCAAACAGCATCCATGCATGGCTTTGTGGTTGCATACGTACTGCACACAAGGCTGCAACCGAGCTAATAAAGCCATCTACCACAATCGGCAAACCGATTTGTGCACAGCGAATATAAGCACCTGTCATTGCCGCAATTTCTAGACCGCCAACAGCTGCCAGAATTTTTAAAGCGTCATCCGCCACATTCTGTTGATGCAGCTTCACGGCTTGATCAATGACAGCGATCTTATGTTGTAGTTGTTGGTTATTAATTCCTGTCCCCACACCCGTCAGTTGTGCAGCACCTTCATGCAACAACAAACAGGCCAGTGCTGAAGCTGAACAGGTATTTCCTATCCCCATTTCCCCTGCAATAAAAATATCAGCAGCTTGTGCTTTAGCACGATCAACGCAGTCTTTACCCAGTTGTAAAGCCGCTAAGCATTCCTGTTCCGTCATTGCGACTTGTTGAGCAAAATTAGCGGTACCTGCACGAATGCAATGCCGCTCAACCCCAACATAATCATAGGCTTCACCCACTGTACCGCAATCCACCACTTGTAAATGTGCATGATGATGTTTGGCAATCACACTGATCGCTGCACCGCCTGAAGCAAAATTTTGCAGCATTTGACGGGTCACGGCCTGCGGATAAGCCGAAATATTTTCGGCTACAACGCCGTGATCGCCTGCAAAAATCGTGATCCAAGGCTGCTGAATCTGTGGATGGAGCGTGCCTTGTAAGCTGGCCAACTGTATTGCAAGTTGTTCAAGTTGGCCCAAAGCACCAGTTGGTTTGGTCAATTGAAGTTGTCGTTGTTCAGCTTGTTGTTTCGCATCTAAATCGGGTTGCTGTACTTGGGCTAAAAACCATGGCGCTTGTTCAGTCATGTTATTTCTCATCTTTTAAAATCATTGGAAAGCCTGCTACACAAAACACGACTTTATCGGCAAGTTGCCCCAGAGTCTGATGCAAACGCCCTGCTTCATCGACAAAACGACGGCTAATTTCTCCCATTGGTACCACTCCCAGCCCAGTTTCATTGCTGACCAGAATAATTTGAGATTTTAGTTGTACTAAGACTTCGAATAATTTTTGCATCTGTTGTGACTGAAAATCTGGGTCTTCAGCCAATAATAAATTACTCAGCCATAAAGTCAGGCAATCAACCAAAATCACTTGGTTTGCTTGATCGCATTGCAAGAGTTGATCTGCCAGATAAATCGGTTCTTCAAGTACCTGCCAATGTGCTGGGCGTTGCTGTTGATGATGTGCAATACGCTGCTGCATTTCTGCATCTAAGGCTTGCGCCGTTGCAATGTAAATCACCGATAAACCTGTATCTTTGGCAATTTGTTCTGCCAAACGGCTTTTACCTGAGCGTGCTCCGCCTAAAATCAGTTGCAACATATCTAACCTAGTTCAATTTGATGATAAGGATACAGTAATCCTTGTAAAATCTGAGCTTTATAATAACCGAAAGTTATTTTTTCGACCTGAAACTTTATATTTTTTATTGAAAGTTGTTGTATCCGCTCCAGTACAATATTACTGAGCCAAGCTTTACGATACAGACCTAAAGTAATATGCGGACAATATTCAAGTGCAGCAACCTCATTCGTCACTTGAACAAATTGTTGGCGAAGCTGAGCCAGTACATGATCTTGGTCTTTGATATGCAAAAATAAAGCACTGCTAAAGCTATCTATCTGTCTAATTTCCAGCTCAAAAGTTGTCAGCTGTAATGCTTTAAGCATTTTGATCTGTTGCTCTAACTTCTGAATCTGAAAATCATCATCGTACTGCTGAGCAGCAGGTTGCAAGAAACCACAAACAAATAGGGTGATGTGATATTGACGTTGTTGTTTCGGAAGCAGCAAATCTGAAAATTTTGCCTGGATTTCATCTAAATATTGAATCAGTTCTGGCTGAGCAATCTCGATATACCACACCCCATAGTCCGAGCGCCCCACATGCCATTCAGGATAATCACGCTGTTCGGTTGCAATCAATTGCGTCTCTGTTTGTAATAACACAACTTCAGCATTCTGTTGAAAGTTGTGTTATTCAAACATAAACCTGTTTAGAAGTTAAGATATCTTCCCCAATCACGGGCATTTAAGCTGTCTGAAGTTTCAGTTCATCTAACTGTGACAAGAATGCTTCATGATTTAGTTCTGCCTGAATCCCTTGATAGAGTTGATTTAATAAGGCTTTCTTCTGGTTTTCAGTAATATCCATATGTTCAATATTGGTCTGTACATGCTTTACGATTTTAATTTCGTCCAACTCAAGCATTTTCAAGGCATAGACATAACCATAAATTGCGCCTTGCATTAACTTTTGATAAGGAAGCTGTTGTTGCACATGGCCTTCTAAACTGCCTAACACCCGCTCGCTTAGATTGAGTTTTCTGAGTGGATCACGAGCCACGCGCTCGCAGGGATCTTTATAGGCAGATCGACAAGAATGCAGGAAACTGTCTGCCATACGATCCAGTTCTTTGGCTTGGTTGGGAATCATATTGGCTAGGCCCAATTTAACTTCGTTGACCACCTGTTCAGCATATTTCATGATCTTTGGATCCGCCATGGCAATACCAATGGTGTCATGTCCAAGTGCACTGGCATACCACGCCAGCATGGCATGACAACCATTCCATAAGCGATTCTTAATGATTTGAATCTCAGAAATCTGATCGACTAAAATCATTTGGCGCATTTTACTCAATAAGGGACTACGGTTCTCCACATAAATCGGCATATCCGTTTCACTATGGAACAGGATGAGATCCATATTCTGTAGGAATTGCCCTGTTTGAAACTGCCCACGCATATCATCTAAACAATGTGTGATCTGCTGTTCCTGCTGTTCAGTCAGCGCGGTCTCATCTGACAACTCAATCGCTTCAGGATTCAGCTCATTTTGATATTGCTTAAACAGGTTATGCTTGATATTAAGCTGGCGATATAAGGCTTGATCACTAAGTTTGGATACCATTCGATTGACCACGGTATCGCAAAAATAATGCTCACTTAAAATATGTTCGGCAATATCCTCATCCGTCATGGTCAGTAAGGCTTCACGGATATGTTTCAAGACCAAATATTTTGCGCAGACTTTATTTAAAATAATCAAAAAAGTAATCGGCTCATTATTTTGTACATCTGCTGACATAAAACGAGCCAGTAGCCCCTTGGCAATGGTTTTGGCCTCAGACGCAATTGCCTGTTCAGGTAAGCAAAGTGCAATCAGACTAGATTGCATATACATTTCTAGCATCTGCTGTTCATTATCAGCATCAATCACTGTGAGATTATCAATACGCTCATCATAAGAAGACTGACCATATCGAATACTGTAGCGACCAAAACTATTCACGGACTCTAGGTATAGACGATTTCGGGTTGAGGCTAAAATACATTTCGGTCGCGTATAACCATCCCAATAGGACAAGATCTGAGCCACATAACCGCCACCAATGGCACCAAAACCATGAATGCCGACGGTCAATTGATTGGAACTCTGCGGAAATAGCTCTTGTAACTGCGGCATGCCCTTTTCGGGAATATATTGGTCTAAAGCATTCAGACAGTCATACATGTCGGGATAATAGAAATTTGCTTTGGAGAGCATATGATCGTTAGGTTCTTTAATGTCTTTAAATAAAATCGTGATTCCGCCTGCATCATAGGCTGAACAAATACCATTCTCCGAGTCTTCAAACATTAAACATTGCTGCGGTTGTAGGTTTAGTTTTTGTGCGGCTTTTAAAAAGATTTCTGGATGCGGTTTGCCCTTTTCAACTTCATCCCCACAGACCAAAAGATCAAAAAATTTATAAACATTCGCATTAATGAGATATTCTTCGGCAATTGCTCGACGGCTTGAGGTCGCGACTGCCATTTTTAAGCCTGATTTTCTTAGGCGCTCTAAGACCTGAATCAATCCTTTTTTAATTGGTACACCATTGTTACGCACAAATTCTAGTTCCACTTCATCTGCACGTTTGCGAATCGCACCATAAGGAACATCTGCACCATAAAACTTTTGTGCCAGTTGCTCCGATGCTTTCGCACTGAGCCCTAGACACTGCATCAAATATTCATCTGAAAATTCCTGTCCAATCAGCTCTTTTGATGCCTGTTTCAATGTCTGGAAGCGTAAGCGCTCGGTATCAAACATTGTTCCATCCATGTCAAAAAGTGCGCCTTGAACAGGATAATCATGAAAAATAAGCATCTTTACTCCTTTTATCTATCTTGTTATGACGTTTTATAGGGTACATAAAAAGTGACGCTAAAATTCAAATCTTCAATAAATGAAATAAATTTGATTAAAAAACAAACAATAAAGCCATGTTTCTAGACAATATTCGACTGAAATAGTCTGAATACTTGCATTACCATGAAAAAGATGAGTCTTTTTTAACCAAAAACTCAGCTTTATTCATCCAGTAATAGCGCTGCCTCACCTTCTTTTCGAATCAGTATCCAGCTAAAATACAGCCCAATTGACAGGGTTAAAAACAGCAATAAATAGAATGGAAAATGGCTGCTAAAACGATATAAAAAAGTACTGAGTAAAGGACCCACAATTAAACCCAATGCTTGTGTCGCAGTACAGAAACTTGCCATTTTAACCTGCGACTGTTGTGAAACTGCTTGAGCAGCACCCGTAGTAAATGCAGGTAATAAACATGCGACTGAAACGCCATAAAAAATATAGCTGGCCTGAAATACCCAAATTGTAGGTGCATACAATGAAAGTGATAAGCCAAAACACATGGTGACTAAGCCAATAATCACTAAGCTATTTAATTTAAGCTGCAACACTTTCACGATTAAAAGTTGAGTGAGTAACAGACAAACGCCAACCACCAGCATGCATTGAGAGAAATACACTGCGCTCTGCTGGCTACTGAGATAAAATTTATCCTGAATGTAAAAACCTGCTGTCATGTTTAAGGTCACGATCGCAATATAAGTCACAAAACCTAAGGCTAGCCAAATCAAGCTTCGTTTGAGAATTGGCTCCTGCTCTAAAGTGCTATTCTCCTCTTGTTTGAGCTGAGAAATATCCGACTGAATTTGTGCAGTTTTGCCAAACAAGATACTGAGCGCAATACTGACTAAACCCAGTAATCCCACGGCAATCCACATCGGAAAAAGTAGACCGCCGAATAATAAGACTGACGTCGCAAATGGCCCAACAATCATGCCAAAACTATTCATTGCACCAAACATTGCCATCTGCTTACTACGATCATCCGCTTCTACTGCATGCGTCATCACATAACTTTGCAGACCAATTTGTGGCAAAGCCATAAAAATGCCTGTAGAAGCACGACTCAGTACCAGCAAAATAAAAATCAGTAATGTCGGTAAAAACGCTTGTGTTCCAAAATACAGAATCAAGCTGAAAATAGCCCAAGTAAAGGTCATTCCCCAAAAACCATAATTAACGAGCTGGTTGGGAGATAGCTGACCTTTCTTTTTCGCAATCCAGATTGAGGCAATCGCCATACAGATTGCCCCTGCTGAAACAATCACACCACCCTGAAATTCAGATAAATGGAGCTGGCGTGTCAAAGGTGCGAGTAATGGGAGAATCATGGAAAAACAGGTGCCATTGATCAAAGCAGCCAGTGCTAAAAATTTTAAATTATTGTTCATCATGAAAATCATCAAAAGAAAAGGCATCTAAACAGATGCCTTTTTGATTAGATTAATATTTGAGGGTGTAGCTCAAACCATAAGTACGGCCTTGTGCAGGCAGGCTAGAGATTGGCCCATAAACCGCCTCAGCTGCTTGGCTAAATACAGTTTTATATTCCGTATTCCAAACATTATAGACACCAAAGCCCACCGTTCCGGGACCTGCTTTCGCATTGGCAATCACATCCATAACGGCATAACCTTTGATCTTCGTAGCAGCATTTGGTCGGACGTTGGTATCATATTTTGCCTTTAGAGAATCTTCATATGCTTTATCAGTTCCCTTCACCGCCAACATCTGCACTCTTAGACCATTGCCTTTATCATCATTCCATTCACCAAACAATGTACCTTTGACTGGTGAAACTTGTAATGCATTAAGCTCTCGCCAAGAGCCTGCAGCATCTTTGAATTGTCCACGGGTATATGCCAGTGTTCCACCAACACTAAACTGATCTAAAATAGGCATACTTGCATTCGCTTCAACGCCGTAAATTCGTTGATCTGTATCTGCAACCGTAACTGAGCGATCTGCTTTAAATTGAACCACTTTATCAGATGTATTATAGAAAGTGGTTAAACCTAAATTTGCGCCAAGGTCGTTTTGGAATCTCCAACCAAGTTCATAGTTGTTGACCGTAATTGGATCGACATTACCTGAGCGAACGACATAACCTGCTGAAACATCACGTAATAAGCGTTGAATATCAGGCAAACTAAAACCTTGCGAGAAATTAGCAAACACTTGTTGTTGATCATTTAATTTATACACTGCCCCCAAATTAAACAGTGTCTTATCATGTTTTACAGAGCCCGCTGCGACTGTACCGACGGGTTGACCAGTGATATCCCCTTGAATGGCCGAAACTGTTGGTTTAAATGCCGCGGTATCACTTTCAATACGTTGATAACGCAGACCTGCCTGTACATTTAACGCATCTGTTAAATCATAGTTCCCTTGAATAAATGCACCTAAATTTTTAATGGTCGCATCGGGGCCAAAATCATAACTACGGCCAGTATTCTGATATTTCAATCCATTGTCGGTAAAACTATATAAGTCAGCTACTTGCTTATCTTTTTCATGATCATAATCAACACCATAAGTCAATTTTAAATCACGATCTGCAAGATTAAGCTTTGATGTCATCGCAGCTCGTACACCAGCGACATCAATATCAGACTCTGATTGATAGGCTAAGTAGTACCCTGCTGGGATAAAGTTACTAAGTATGGTTGGATAAAATCGGGCTTTTTCGTTACGGTAATAAGCTTCAACATTCAGCTCTTGACCTAATAAGTCGGTATTTTGATACTGGGCATTGACAGCATAGCGCTTGGTAAATGGCTGATCATCAATTTCAAACCCTTTTAATGCTTTTAAGCTTGGCGGATTACCTCTTAAAACTGCAAAATTAGGGCCATAATCAGGACCGTAATCTGAGTCTTGTTTATCGTCATAATATTGTGCCCCAACGCTTAACTTCTGCTTATCTGTAAACTGCCAGCTTAAACGTCCATTGATATCAACGGTTTTCGTATCTTGACGATCTGTCTGTGCAACTTCAGGCCCAATTCGGTCGCCGTGACTGTCTTGAATCTCGCCACGTTGAGTATAGCTTGCACCCAGAAAACCATTCCAGTCACCTTGTTTGAAAGCAACGGATTGGTATGCTTCATAGGCCAAAGCATCACTTTTAAAATTATCACCAGAAGTCACACCAAGTTTTGATTCAAAGTTTAAGCCTTCACCAGAACCCTTTTTAGTAATGATATTGATGATCCCACCCATTGCACCAGAACCATAAATACTGCTCGCACCAGAAACAACCTCGACACGCTCAATTGAATCGGGGCTAATACTATTTAATTGACGTGAGGCATCACGAGATCCAGTTTGCGCGACCCCATCAATCAAAATGAGAACCTGACGACCACGCATGGTTTGCCCATAGTTAGTAGTTGTACCACTGCTTGGACTTAGAGAAGGCACCAATTGAGCCAAAATATCAGCCAATTTACGTCCCGCAGCTGATTGTTGTTCAATCTGTTTTTGCTCAATGGCCTGAACTGTTCCTGCAATTTCAGCAATACTTTGTGCTGAACGTGATGCTGTCACTACGATGGGTGCCAATTGGGTTGGTTTTTGGCTTGCTACTGCAGCAGTGGTTTGAACAGTGGCATCTGCTTCAACCGTCTCTGCATACAATTGTGTGCTGATGGCTAAGCTGAGCAATGTTAATGATGTCGAAAGTGAACGTACTTTCATAGATTTCCCCCTAGGTGAGTTGTTCCGTTTGTTTTGCTTTGTGGATTAACACTTGGCTGAGCAAGACGCTCAAGACAGATGCTGCCGCTAAAATGAGATAAAAATTTCCATAGCCAAAAGCTTTGGCCAAGAAGCCTGACATTGCACCGCCAATGAAATAAACCAGCAGCTCAAAACAGACCAAAATGGTAAAATCGGTTCCTGCTTGTTCTTTGGAGCTGGTATGCATGAAATGGGCGTATAAAGCCGTCATGGCGATATAGCGGATTGCCAGAATAACGACAACGAATAGTCCCAATAACATATGCCACTGGTTAAACCAGCTGAGTAAAACGGCTAGGCCAAGTAAGGCATAGACCAGACTGCGTGCCCAACCGGCCCAAATCAGTAATTGTGTTGCTGCTATTTTTTTTAATAGGAAAGCGGCTGTCACTGCGGCCAATAAACCAATGCCCGCACCAATCACAGACATCAATACACCAATCTCTGCCAAAGACCATTTTTGATCAATCAACATCGGGTTCAGCATGGCCATTGCAGGTGCTTCGACTATGCGATAACACACAATCAATGCCAAAGCCCATAATATTTCTGGACGTTTAAATGCCCGAATCAGACTCGGTGGCTGCTTGGCAATTTTTTCTGTATTTGAATTTTCTTTGATTAGAAAAATTGCAATCATGGTCAATGCCGTCATCGCAGCCAAACACATCAGTGCGGTTTGCCAACCATATAATTGATACAGCCATAAAGTTGCAGCCCCACCAATCATACTGCCGAGCGCCACACCAATACTTTGCGCCATACTGCCTAATCGGTATTCGGACTCGGCAAAGGTTTCAACGGTATAGCCATCAATCGCAATATCTTGGGTCGCAGCAAAGGTTGAAATCCATAACCCGACAATGACAAAGATGCTTAGACCATAGTCAAATTGCGTCAAAGCCAAGGCAACGACACCCAAGACCAAGGCGATCTGGGTGAATAAAAGCCAAGTTTTACGTTTACCAAGCGCTTTAAAATAAAAGCGATCAATTAAAGGTGCCCAAAAAAACTTAAATGCCCATGGGATATACAGTAGCGACAACATCCCAATCCAGCGTAAATCGACGCCCTGATGGCGTAAAATCGCAGGTAAGGCGACATTGTAAAAATATAGTGGTAACGCATGTGCAAGATAGAGCACAATAACAACTGATAGACTCAGTGCTGAAACTGTTTTTATTGGAAAATCCTGATCATGTTTTAATGGTTGGTTCATACATACCTCTGCATGGCCCATTGCATGGCAGCGGTTTTTTCTAAACTAACAAAATAAGGAACATGCCAAGCTTTTTGTAAAGCTGGTGTGTCCAGTCGAATGCGATCTGCTTCATCTTGGGCAATTCGGGCAAGTCCTAAGCAATATTGGTAAAAATCTTGTTTATATTGCTTGTACCACTTGCCCTGAATTTCGCGATATTCTTCGGGAAATTCAGTGTTTGGTTCGGTTTGCATAATCAGCACAAAACTTCTTTTTTGCTCGAAATATTGCTGAATATGCGTTAACCATTGTTCAAATTCTGTCACTGAGACATGCGCTGCAAAGCGCATGTCCAAGATGTGTACCTCATTGATGGATAAGCTCATGTAACACTCAAGGTTTTGGCTGGCTGATCAGCGAGCTGTTGTTGTGACGTTTGGTAATATTCCCCAAACTTGTTATAAAAAGTTTCTCTAAAGCAGTAATACAACATTGCCGTTTTTTCTGGCATCGGAATTAAACGCTGGCTTTCATAGCAAAGCTCTGCAACAACCGCGGCATAAGGCTTAACCGTATGATCTGGTTCACCCACGATTTTTTTCGCTTGCGAATGTTCAAAAATATAAAAACTCAGTAAACGAATGGTTGGGCGTAAGAAACCTTTACCAAATACGGATTTATCACCAAATAGCAAATGCCAGCCGAGATCATTGTCATCACCGTCGTAATAACGACCTAAACGATCACGCTTACCTTCATAAATCTCGGTATAGCCCACATCTTTGCCATCTACCCCCACAATCAATAAACGTTGATGGTCATCTGCCAGCATTTTGTCGAAGTAAACCTGTAGATCTAACTCTGATTTATTTAATTGCCATTGTGGAATAACATGCGGCTCATGCATCCACTGATGCAGCAAAGGAATATCTTGTGGATATTGCACTTGGCGTAAGTAGTACTGTGTTCCATCTTCGTGGTATTCAAAATAATCGGGTAATTGCTGAGAAATAGTTTTCATATCGAACCTTTATAAAATTTAGAAGAAGACTTAACCCGCTTTCGACTCAGCTTGCTGAGTTGACCAGTCTGCCAATGTTTCAGGGCTGACTGGGTTCGGGATTGGATCAAGGAATACAGGCACTGGACGCTCTGCTTCATCGTTATAACTGGTGGTAAACAGGCGCACACGGTTCAAACAAATTTTGGTGTAGGTTGGGCGCAACATGGCAAATTTTTCAGCACGTTCAGCCAGCTCTGGATGTTGTTGGTTAAACGCAACAATGGTGTTGGAAATGGTCTGCCAGAAATCAAGTTCGGTGTATTCAGGATAATCTTGCAAGAACACATTACAGATATAGCGGTAATGCACCATGAACAGACCTGTGAAAATGAAATGGCTTAAATCGGTAGCTTCATGGCGTAATAACAGATCGCCTTCGGTTGGCAATTGAGTCAGTTCAGGAAAATCTTCATCCACTAAATTAATGTCATCAATAAAGTCTTTTAAGACCAATGCTTTCGGCACGCCATTTTCATGTACCAACATGGTGTTTTCACCATGCGGTGAAAAAGCTAAGCCATAGCGATATAGACAAAGTAATAACGGACTTAAGCAAACTTGCGCAAATTGCGCCAACCATGTCAAAGGACTTAGACCTGATGCTTGAATCAGTACGCTCAGGATTGATTGACCTGAAATATCTCGGTGTAATAAAGCTGCTTGAGAGAGGACTTGCTGAGATGGATCAACATAGCGATCGACACTTTCACGCCATAAACAGCCAAATAACTCTTTAAACTGATATGGTGCGCCGTCAATTCGGTCAAAACAGGGTTGATGAATCGTTAAAGTTGCAATTTCACCCAAGAAAATCACGCCAGTTTTTTGTAGGTCTTGATCTTGGTGACGGATCTGTTTTAACCATCCTGTCACGGCTGGGGCTGCAAGATTCCGCTTGGAAGGTAATCCACGATAAACAGCGGTATTGAAAATACTCACTGGCAGCTTAATGTAATGACGTTGTAAGTTTGATGTGTTGCATAATGTACGAATCGACTGCATTGGCACATAGCTGTCTTGACTAATATTCAGCTCAATGATTTTCTGATCAACGATCTCATTGGCGTAGGTTGGAACCAACCATTGGTGCCATTGCCATGCATGTACTGGAATCAAAAAATAATTTTGAGGGTCCAGATTTTTTTCTTTTAAGATATTGATGAATTGGTGCAGTTCATCGGCATCAAACTCATGCTGATATAAACCACAGGCATCCCATTGTTCAGTGCTGCGATACTCTGCTAAATCACGATGCACCGCCAACCAGAGTACTTTCACTTCCGGTGAAAGTTCAGGTGCCGAGGTCAGATAATCATCATAACCAAAGCCCATGCGTCCCTTACTCATAATCAGCCATGGATGGCCTCGTAACATGCCTTCAACTTTATAATGCGCTTCAGTTAGCGCCGCGGTGCTTGGTAGGCGTGCTTCATTAAATAGATGTGCTTCTGCCAACCAAGTATTATTCATTTCCTTAATCAAATAGGCTTTGGTGAAAGGCTTTACATTGGAACTGTCGGCCATTGCGACAATAAACTCATGTAAATTCCAAGCGAGCTGATCACTCTGCTGACCAGTCGTTACATCACGTACCGAGCCTTCTTGAATATTCCAATGCCCTAACAAATATTGATGGCCTTGAAACTCATACTGACGATTACCTAGATCTAACTGATAACGTCCTGCTGATGAGGCTGTCACTTCAATAATTTCTTCATATAGAAACTCTGCAATCGCCATTTCAATGAGACGCTGCCCAGCAGTACGCCATTGCTGCTGATTAATTTTTAAAGTTGCAAAGTTCATATCAATTTCTCATAAGTTGAATGTACAGAAGCACTCTGTGCCCGTGTATTTGTACAGCGACTGGTTGAATGTGCCGTAATCGTGCTCTGTTCTGTTTTCTTTAAAATGGGATGGTTTTGATCGACCTTTTTGTCAGGAAAACTTACTTCTGGAGCTGCGTTGTTATCAGCCATTTGGATTTTAGGATTTTGACTAATTGCAAAATGCTGGAAGGTCTGTGCCTGCTGACCAAGATCATAAACTTGGCTTTCAGCCAATTGGTTAATAATCGTGGCTGCACGAAAAGCACCAAGACCTAGATCTGGCGTGCCGACACCATGACTATGCATTTCTTGATTCTGGACAAAGATATGACCATTCAGACGGTGTACGATTCGATAATCTGCGGTAATTTGCCAACGCTGTTTATGGTCAAATTCGATATAAGGTTTCAGCAACTGCATAAATCCAAAATCAGGGCTAAAGTAACCCGTTGCCGCAACGAGGAAATCACAGTCAAGATGGAAGGTCTGTGCCGTCGCACGGTGTTGGAAATGCAATCGGATTTTTTGTGTATCCAACACTTCTGCATCTTTCAGATCACATTGGCTATGTAAATGTGTCTGTAAGCTTTTTCCTGCAATACTGCGGTGATACAGTTTTTGATAGATTTCGCGGATAGTTTTTGCACTAATCCCTTTATATAACAGTGCTTGTTGCTGTAACTGCTGTTGTTTTTGTTGCGCTGGCAAATCATAAAAATGCTGCGCATAGTCTGGGCTAAAGTACTCCAATCCTAATGGCGCATACTCCATCGGGAAGAAACCTTGCGAACGGGTCAACCAGTGCAGATCAAACTGATGATTCGCTTCATCTTGTTGTTGATCAAACAAATCAATAAAGACTTCTGCAGCAGATTGTCCAGAACCTAATACGACCACATCCCCATGCAAATCCGCATCAGCGTGCGTCATATATTGAGCGGAATGGAGACATTGTTGCGGCCGTTGTTGCTGAACTTTTGCCAAGCATTCAGGTAGATAAGGAACATTTCCACTGCCAATCACCAAATGACGGCATAAATAACTGTGCTGAACGCCTTCCGACTCTACAACTACTTTAAAACCAATGGGTTGAGGTTCGATCTCCAGAACGCGAGATTGATATTCGATACAATCCAGTTGCTCTGCCACCCATTGGCAATAGTGGTTATATTCACAACGTGGAATATGGGGTTGTTCTAAAAAGTAAAATTTATATAACCGCTGCTGATGACGCAGATAATTCAAAAAGCTGAATGGGCTAGTTGGATCAACCATCGACACCATATCAGCCATAAATGGAACCTGCAATACGGTATTCGGTAATTGCATTCCTGCGTGCCAGTCAAACTGTGGTTTCTGCTCGAAAAATACATAATTTAAAGAGCTTTTATTTTGTAGCAGACTAGCCAGACTTAAATTAAATGGCCCTAGGCCAATTCCAATAAAATCAAGCATAACTGACATCCTTCTGTGAAATACGCAGCGGATTTGGCAGTTGCACATAGACCGATTGGTTTTCGACAGGTGCGATGAGCTCATCTAACTCATGCAAGCGTGTCAGTAAATTGCCTTTATACGGTAAAGTCGAATTGAACAGTAATCCCTGTAACAAGGTACTATCAGGATATTGCTGTAATTGCTCTTGTAGGAAAGCTGTGAGGTGTTCCAGTAATTCATCTTCAGTGATATAGCCTGTAGCGCCAATCGCATTGATAATGCCAAACAAGGTATTACCAAAGAAATAGTAGCTAAAACGTTCATCGACAAAATCTTTAGGACCCACTGCAAAGGCTTTTTCTTTCAGTTCAGGCAATGCTTGCAGAATTTCAGTTGCAAATTCTTCGATATAATAAAAACCTTGGTTATCACGCAGCCATAAAGTTTTTGGGAAATGATTTTCCAACTCTAACAAGACATTCTGCTGGTGTGATTCAAAGGCCATGCCATAGCGATGATATACATACATCAACGGTTGCAAACTGACTTCAAGGAAACGATTAAACCAATCCAGAGCAATTTCAGAGAAATCGGTTTCAGGATGTGTTTTGGCAATTTTTGCGAATAAAGCATTAAAACGGTTTAAAGGCTTATCTGGATGATCCTGACATAAGGATGCGATACAGGTGACTTGCTGTTGCGGATGAAATGGCTGATCACGGAAAATACAAATACTTTCATTTACCACTTCATCATCAATTTTTAATGCAATCCATGCAGGGTCATTCACCGCTTTCAAACTTGGACACTGCTTTAAGATATTTTGACCAAACTCGCTATGCCAAAGACGATGAGTCAGTTCACCACGATGGCATTCTTTGGCTAAATTGACGCGAATAGAATTGGTGATCATCACTGAAAGTGACGGCTTCACCATCCACGGTGCATTAAAACTCGCCAGTGTTCGGATTGAAGTGGTTGGAGAAAATTGCCAACCACGTAAACCTAAATCAATGAGTTGTCCTGTTTGTTTCAGTCGCTCAAACCACGGTTTACTTTGTAAATAACGAGCTTGCCATGGATGGAGTGGAAGCAGCTTATATTCGGTATGGGTTTTTAGCAGGTTGAGATCATTTTCAGACAGATACCACTGCAACGCCGTTTTTAATTGCGCTGAAATGCTGTCATCAGTGGCGCTGCCTTCGGAAATATAATCTTGGTGTACCAGCCAATAATGCAGTTGAGTCTTGCCTTTATGCTCAGGTGAAAACTTTAACCAATCTTCATGCACAAAACCGGTTCTACTTTTCGGCGCTGGGTGCATGCTATGCCCTAGAATCAGTGCTTGTTCTGTTTCAATAAAGTTTTGACCCGCTTTGACAAGGTCATCGAAATCAGCTTCGCGTTGCAGCAAAAACTGTTCAAGTGCATCACGGCTTTGAATCCACTTCTCAAGCAAGGAAGCGGCATCCAATGGCACAGATGATTCAAAAACCAATTCTTCAAGCAATAACCCGACGATTGCAACAGAACTGAATGTCTTAACTTGTCCATGCATCGTGATTTGAGGAAGATCTGCTACACGGTGTCGCCCGACTCGACTGACATAAGATAAAGGAAAATTACAGTGTGCTTGAATAGAGTGAATAGGAATGGATAACAGCGTCAAACCTTGGCTAAACGCTCGTTGTTGTGGACTTTGCTGACTGTTATCTAGCAAGTGACCTTTGCCAGTTTCTTGCGTATATGCGTTGACGAAATGTTGCATCGCCAACCGATTGGCAAGTGATTGCATCTGACGGTTTCCTCTTTCAAGAGAGTTAATTTGTTTTTCGAAATGTTTTAGGCCTGAAACACGTCTTAATCGCAAGGGAGTTTATGATTAAGATTGAGCTAATGATAATTATTATCATTTATAATTTCAATTCAGCTTTAACTTTGCAAAAATATCGCTCAAGCTATTGAATTAAATCTTTTTAATTTAGAATTTAGCGCAAAAAAGATACAAAAAGATAATAATAATTCTCATTAAATAAAATGATAATTTTTGTATTGGCAATAGTTTTTACAGATTTAAATTTATCTATAAATAACAATGAATTAAAATAATATTTCCTATAATGTTTATTTTATTCGTCTAAAACATCAAAAAAGCTTGCGCCTAACAATGTGGCTAAAACTTGCGGATCCAAACCAATGTCTAGTCCCCTTTTACCGCCGCTGACATAAATTTTGTCGAACGATTTTGCTGTTGCATCAATAACAGTTTTCAAGCGTTTCTTTTGCCCAAGTGGACTAATTCCCCCGACCAAATACCCCGTTAAACGCTCTGCATCTTTAGGGTTTGCCATTTGTAGTTTTTTACATCCAACTGCTGTCGCCACTTTTTTTAGATTGAGTTGGTGGTTTACAGGCAAAATCGCAATAAAATAATTTTTTTCGTCAGTTACCATCAATGTTTTGAAAACTTCTTCTACCTTCAAGTTAAGCTTTTCAGCAGCTTCTAGTCCGAAGCTTTTGGCATTGGCATCATGTTCATATTCGTGAATAGAAAATGGTATTTTATTTTTTTCCAACAGTTTACAAGCAGGTGTCATAACGATTCAGTATTTTTGTTTAAGCTTAGTAGTTATATAAGTGTAGCATTTTTAAATAAAGGATGAAATTTACTTAGGCTATTTCCGATATCAATCTGTGCTTGATAAATGCATGAGCAACCTCATATAGTGGCTAAAGGTGAAATAAACAGGCTCAATAGTTCTATGAGTTATAAGCATAATAATTTGATGGCAATGCGCCAAAATTATTGGGATGATGAGTCATCCAGCACAGTACAGGCGGAAAAACAATTTCTCAGAAAAATGCTGATTGAAGAAGGAATTTTCAAAGATGCAACTTTAGACGACACCAAGTACTTTTTCTTCACGCTGCCCAGTATTATTATTGTTAAGGCTTATGCGGTTGGCTTTCACCATAGTCAAGTCAAGCAGATGTTAGTGAAACATATTCATAACCATCGGGCAGCTTTAATGCAAAAGTCTTCACTAAAGATTCAGTTCAAAATTTAGGACAAATGTATAGTAATGACGAAGTAAATGTGAAATATTTACTTAGGCGCTTTAAAAATAGATGCCTTATTGCACAAATTTAGACTGATAATTCAAGAGATTGAACTATTTTAATACGTTCAAAAGCTGTAATATCCGCTACAATTCAAGTCTCGGCTTTCAACCCTCCGATTTCAGCATAGGATTTTTCTTTCATGTCAGATCAGAACGATAAGCTTAAGAATCTAAAAACCTCGTCGGTGGATCGTCGCTTATCTATTGCAAAAGCTTCTTTACTTGCTGGAACACGTTGGGCAACTGCAAGTGCAACTTCCCTCTTTTCCAGTGAGGAAGAAAAAGAGAAGAAACGTAAAAAAGCCATGGCTGAGCAAGCACATTATTTAGTTTCTGAAATTGGCAAACTCAAAGGTTCAATCGTAAAGATCGGACAAATGATGGCGTTGTATGGTGAACATTTCTTACCTGAAGAAATCACACAAGCTTTAAATACTCTCAACAACCAGACCGTCGCCTTAGCTTGGCCTGCGATCAAAGCACATTTACAAGATCAACTGGGCTCAAAACTTGACGAGCTTACGATTGATCATGAGCCGATTGGAACAGCATCACTTGCTCAAGTCCACCGAGCTACCCGTAAGTCAGATGGTTTAGAATTGGTACTTAAAATTCAGTATCCGGGTGTTGCTGAAGCCATCGATTCTGATATGAATCTGTTTAAGAACATGCTCAAACTGACACGGATGGTGCCGCAAACCCGCGAATTTGATCAATGGTTCGATGAAGTCCGTGAGATGATGCATCGTGAAGTCGATTATGGCATTGAAGCGGCAACGACTCGTCGCTTTGCTGAGCGACTGAAAGATGATCCTCGTTACGTTGTCCCTCAAATTGTAGATGAGTTCTGTGCTGAAAAAGTGCTGTGCATGACCTTTGAACGCGGTGTCCCAGTTAATAGTCCTGTTATGCTTTCGCTGCCACAAGAACGCCGTAACCTGTTGGGTGAAGCCTCTTTAGAAATCGCGGTGCGCGAACTATTTGAATGGGGTGAAATGCAAACCGACCCGAACTTTGGTAACTACTTGGTTCGTTTAGGTAATGGTAGTGATGTTAAAGATAAAATTGTATTACTCGACTTTGGTGCCATTCGCCAATTCGATAACAATTTACTGACTGTTGCCCGTAATCTGATTCATGCGGGTTACGATCATGATAAAAATGCAATGATCAAAGCCATGACTGGTTATGAATTCTTTGATAGCATGCCAGACAGTGTTAAGCCTGGCATGGCCGACGTATTCTTGATTGCAACAGAGGCATTTAGTTGCCCGAGCAACAATCCAGATATGCCCGCAGGCATAATGGATGAGCAAGATCGTTATGACTGGAAAAAAAGCCAATTGCATAACCGTGTGATGCAACAGGCGGGACAATCGATGGCTTCACGCTATTTCTCGGTTCCACCAAAAGAGTTTATGTTCATTAGCCGTAAGTTTATTGGCGCGTATACATTTATGACGGTGATTGAAGCAAAGACCAATGTACGCAAAATGATTCCGCAATTTGCCGAATAAATTGCTCAATCGAGTATAAAAAAGCTGTTCAATTCTCTGAACAGCTTTTTTTATAAATCCAGAGCTTGAACACTCGAAGACAATGAATTCTGAGTCTTGAGTAATCTTTTCTGTAAAACTCAATCACGTGCTGCAATCATAATCGCCTTAGCAAAACCAGTGGGATCAGTAAATAAAGTTTCATGTCCCCCGTCCGCCTCTATATAACGAAATAAACCTAAGCGCTCAGACAAACGTGGATGCCAGGATAAACTCTGTGGCAGTGCCGTATCTTGTTTGCAATTCAGATATGATTTTGCAATTTCCATCTCCGCAATAGGTTTTGACAGTACAATAGGATCACTAAAACAACGATAGGGTTGTGGCGTTAATAATTCATACGCAGATTTAGCAAGCACTTCATCTGCATCATTCATAAAGCATTCACGCCAAACAGGAAATGGTAAAGAGACTGCATGATTATTAGCCTCAGCCATTTGATCGAACAAAGCTTTATATTTTGCTGGGGCCATATCATTCAGACATTCATTTGGAAATGGTACGAAGGCATTTGCATATACTACTCGACGAATCCGCAGTGGAATACGATCAATAACCGCAGAGATCACCATACCCGCATAACTATGCCCCACCAAGCGAATATTATTTAAATCATACTGCTCTATATATTGAATCAGTGAGTTAATGGCATCTTCTAAACCAATTTGACTACAATCTTCATTGGAGCGATTACCTGCCAAGGTTGGACAATGAACAATATGACCTTGAGAACGGAGATATTCAGCCGTTGGTTCCATTAAGGCGCCGTTGTGCCATGCACCGTGTACGATAATATAAGTATCAACCATGATCAATCTCTCTATTTCCCTATGTAAGTGGATCAACACGTCACATATCATCTTGTTTAAATTTTGAAAATCGTTATCAATGCAATGTGCTAAAAGTATTTGAATTACGATTTAGGCGTGTATAGGCAATCCGACATAATTCTCTGCCAAAGTCGTCTTTCCCGCAGTAGAGCCAAGAATATAACTCAGTTCAGCTTGTTTAATTTTGTGATCAAACTCAGTTTCTGTTTCAAAGCGATGCAATAAGTGTGTCATCCACCAAGAAAAACGCTCTGCCTTCCAAACCCGTTGCAGACATTTTTCTGAATATTCCTGAATGCCCTGATCTGAACCTTCGACATAATATTGAATCAATGCATTGGAAAGATAAGCAATATCCGAAGCTGCAAGATTCAGTCCTTTTGCCCCTGTTGGTGGGACGATATGCGCTGCATCGCCCGCTAAAAACAACTTGCCAAATTGCATGGGTTCTGTCACAAAACTGCGTAGCGGTGCAATACTTTTTTCGATTGACGGCCCTGTCACCAATTTCTCTCGGCTTTCAGGGTCAAGACGACTTTTCAATTCCTGCCAAAATTTTTCATCTGACCAGTCTTCAACTCGATCATTAAGTGGCACTTGCAAGTAATAACGACTCCGTATTTCTGAACGCATACTACATAAGGCAAAACCCCGTTCTGACTGGACATAAATCAATTCATCCGCAACGGGAGGCACATCGGCTAACACGCCTAACCAGCCAAATGGATACACTTTTTCATAGGTCTTGATTTTCTCCTTAGGCACACTGGCTCGGCATATTCCATGATATCCATCACAACCTGCAATGAAATCACATTCGATCTGGATGGTTTTACCTTGGTATTCAAATTGTACTTTAGGTGTTTGATAAAAATTGCTGACCTGTACATCTTGTGCTTCATAAAATGATTTAAGATGTGCAGTTTGACGGGCGGCCATTAAATCTTTGGTCACTTCGGTTTGACCATATACTGTGACTTGCTTTCCACCAGTCAATGCGGATAAATCGACTCGATGTTTTTGTCCATTAGTGAGTATTTCAATGCCTGAATGCGGCAATCCTTTCTCTTTTAGATGTTGATCGACACCAGCCTGCTTAAGTAAATCAACCGATACTTGTTCTAAAATGCCAGCACGTATCCGAGAAGCGACATAATCTGCACTGCGCTGCTCCACGATAATATGCTCAATACCAGCTTGGTATAGGAGCTGTCCGAGTAACAATCCGGCTGGACCAGCACCAATAATTGCGACCTGTGTTGTTAAAATATCCATGACATCTTCCTTGTGATCTCCTGTTTTTTAACTTACTGCTTTTAAGTTTTGTATACGATCTATCCAAGTCGAAAAGAACCGTTTATCATTTCATTTGTCCGAATAGCGGACAAAACATCATAAGAACAGGAATGGAAGTATGGTGAAGGTTGATGCTGTGTTAGAACACCCCAATTCACATGAATGTATACGTCAGGAAGACTATATTGCAGGTTTAGCCAAAGGTCTGACCTTACTGGAAGCTTTTGGTGTTGATCGACAACGTTTGAATGTCACTCAAGTGGCTGAACGGACGGGGATCAGTCGCACTGCAGCACGGCGTTATCTTAAAACTTTGAAATACTTAGGCTATTTAGATACAGATGAACATTATTTCTGGCTCACCCACCGTGTATTACGGTTCTCAAGTTCCTACTTAAGCTCAGCCCATCTACCTAAAATTGCCCAATCCTTCCTGAATCTTTTATCTGCACAAACCACATTAACCTTTTCATTAGTGGTTCTAGATGATAACGAGGTCGTCCCGATTGCTCGTAGCTATTTACCTCAACAGGATAATCTGCGTGTCAGTCCTTATGGTATGCATTTGGGCAATCGCTTACCTGCACATGCAACCTCAACAGGCAAAGTATTATTAGCAGCGTTATCTGAACAAGCTCAACGGGATTGGGTAAAAACGTTTGCTTTAAGACGTTTAACCCCTTTTACAATAACCGACGAAATCAAGTTTTTTGAAATACTGAAAGCAATATCACAAGCAGATTACTGCCTATCCAAAGAAGAACACGAACTTGGTGTAATCGCGATTGCTGTGCCCGTGATTGATGCACAAGGAAAAACGATTGCCGCGCTAAACTGCATGTCACAGACCAATCGTGTACAAGAGGATTATTTAGTCCAGCAGATTTTGCCGCTACTGCGCAATACCGCCAATGAACTACGCAATGTGATTTAAAAGGATTTGTCCCTAACGCTTTAGGGACAAATCAGAAGAAATTTTCAAGATTGCTTAGAATGGATAATGGGACGCTTGTGCCTGAATGGTCATCCATTGCCATTGGGTAAACTCATCCGCATTCGCAGGTCCACCAATCCGTGTGCCATTGCCTGAGGCTCCAAAGCCACCAAAGGGATTCACTGTTTCATCATTTACGGTTTGATCATTGATATGCAATAACCCGACATTCAGTTTTTGAGCAAGCTGCATGCCACGGCCAACATTTGCGGTAATAATCCCAGCTGAAAGCCCATAATCTCCATCATTTGCAAGTTCAATAGCCTGTTCATCCGTGCTAAAAGGAATCAGAACAGCAACAGGACCGAAAATTTCCTCAGAAAAAATTGGATTGTCCTGTTTTACCTCAGCTAAGACCGTTGGCTCAAAAAACACACCATTGGCTTGTCCACCAACTTCCAGTTTTGCCCCATGTGCTATTGCTTCATTGACCAACTGCTCAACCCGTTGTGATTGCTTGGCATTAATCAAAGGGCCAATCGTGACATCTGCATTTAATGGATTACCCACTACAAAATTTTTGACCTTTTCAATCACACGTTGTTTGACTTGCGGATAGATCTTTTCCTGAATCAGGATTTTTCCAGAAGTCATACAAATTTGACCTGAATGCAAAAAAGCCCCCCACGCGATATTTTCTGCTGCAAGCTCAATATCGGCGTCATCCAGAATAATCAGTGAGTTTTTGCCACCTAACTCAAGCGATACTTTTTTCAGTGTTTTAGCCGCATTTGCACCCACAATACGACCTACATGGGTTGAACCGGTAAATTGAATACTGGCAATATTTTTATCCAAGGTCAGTGCTTCACCGACTTCAGCACCACCCGGCAATACATGTAGCAGTCCTTGTGGTAAACCAGCCAATTCAAAAATACGGGCAATTGCATAACGGCTACAGACTGCAGTACGTTCATCAGGTTTCAAGACCACCGCATTTCCAAGCGCTAAGGCTGGCGCAACCGCACGTAGCGCAAGATACAACGGAAAATTAAACGGTGAAATTACACCGACTACACCCAAAGGAACTCGCTTGGCCAAACTCAATTTACCTGCAGCTGTTGGCAGTAATGTGCCCTGATCGGTTGCGGGTAAAGCGATACAATGTTTGAGTACTTGAAGAGCAATGTTCACTTCAAAACCAGCTTTCAACTGTAGCGAACCACTTTCTTTCACCAACCATTCAATAATTTCAGCCTGATGTTCAGTTAAAATCTGCACAGCACGCTCAAATACCGCCTGACGTTCTTGATAACTGAGCGCCCACCATTGCTTTTGTGCAATCTTAGCTTGCTGAGCCGCCTCGACCACATCGGATGTATCGGCATAACCAATCTGCCCTAAGGACTCACCTGTCGCAACTTCAACCACTTGATAACCGTTTTTGGCGGATTGCCATATACCACGAAATAATTTTTGATCCCAAATTTCTTTTGTTAAAATAGACATCATTAACCTCGTTGTATTTCCTTAAATAAACTATTCACTTTTAGGCCGATTTATATTCAAAAATGTAGTGAAAAATGCTTGCCTGTATTTTTCTGACTAAAAAAGTAGAAAAATTTACACTCCATCATCAACTAATATTTAAAAACAAACTGTTGCTTTTTGATGTCTTGTTATCACTGAGGTTTAAAACAAATTGATCAGCTTAAAGGTTCAATTTATGCTGTTGTTGGTTTAATCTGATGATCGGACTGAAAATCTTGATAGGTCTTACGTTCAGGTGAATTTTCCACTAAAGGCAGCACTTCTGTCATACTGTTTAAGCAACGCTGCGCCAAATGAATATATTCTTGCGTTCCTTTGATTTTCCATGCGCGTTCTTGTTCTGTTAAATCTCGCACAACTTTTGCAGGGCTTCCGATTGCCAGTACATTGGCAGGAATCACATCTTTGGTTTTGACCAAACTGTTTGCACCAATAATGGTATTTTCACCAATCTCGGCATCATCCAGAATCACACTATTCATGCCAATCAACACATTTTTACCAATACGGCATCCATGTAAAGTGACAGCATGACCAATATGTCCCATTTCTTCAATCAGCGTGATACTTTGTGGAAAACCATGAATGATACAGTTGTCCTGTACATTGGCATTCTGCTTGATATGGATACGACCAAAATCAGCACGCAATGAAGCAAATGGCCCAATATAAACCCCAGCTTCAATGACCACATCACCAATTAAAACCGCAGTGGGATGAACAAATGCGCTGGGATGAACCACAGGGATCACCCCATCAATGCTATAACAAGGCATGACTCAGTCTCTCATTGGTCTGGGTTAAACCGCCAAAGCGACGCCAAAAATGTGCAGTCGCATTCGGCATTGGTCCTTCTGATGTTGCAGCGACTGACAGGAAATAGTCATCCGCTGCTTCAAATACTTTCTTATAAATATTCATGGATAATGTACGGGCATTCACTGCTGGCCAGTCCGCCGATAATAGTTCTAATGGCAACGCAGGATCTTTGAGTAAAATCCGACGATAATAATGAATCAATAAGGTCCGAATCTGAAAAGCTTGTATCGGTTCAATCGTTTCATCTTCCTGCATCAAAATTGCGCCAATTTCCCTAAACCGATCCAGAAATTGGAGATAGCGTTGACGCAGCTCATCAATCGGCCAATTGGTTTCTAGCATACGGCTAATCGTATCAGTTGAGTTATTAAACAGTTGTAAAGTTTCGGCCTTAAACACCACCACCTGTTCACTCATATTGAGGTCAACCAACAGCTTTTGTAGTTGTAGACGATTCGAACCTGGATAAGCCATTAAATTAGTCGAAATATTGGCAAAGCCCAACCATTCCAGTTCTTTCTTTAAAAAAGCTTTATTGTCAGTGTCCAGACTCGACATCAGAATCAAATCCCAAGAATGATCCCACTCTTTCATCTGATCATTATAAATCCGCTGTTCCGCCTGTAAGTATTTGGAACGACTGGCATCGGTAATGCGATAAAAACTGGTTCTGCCAATTTTATCTGAACCGAGCCAATCACTTTTAACCAAGCGAAAAACCGAGGTTCGTACAGCACGATCATTAAAATCAAATAGTTCCATTAACTGAATCAAGCTGGCAAGGCTTATATTTCCGCCACGATGCAGCACTGAATCACCAAAAATAGTGGAAATGAGCGAAGTCCCGCTCAGGGTCTCATTCTGAATAATCGAATCAATAATTTGCTGTAACTTTGCACTCATACTTTTATCTTGGCATTTAGATTCAGGGTATAGAGGATACTATACCCTGAAAGGTCATAATGTTAAGCAATCTGACGCATATCAATGACGCGTTTTGCTTTACCCTCACTCCGCGGTAAGGTCAATTCATTGACCACTTCCACCGTGACTGAAATCCCAATCATGGTTTTAATCCGCTGCATCAACTGCTGAGCCAATTGCTGCGCCTGCTTGTCACAGTTATGGCACATTTCGGTACGGATATGCAAAGTATCCATATGCCCTTTCTTTGCCACCAGAATTTCATAATTCGGTACCAAACTCGGCACTTGTAAAATCTGTTCTTCGATCTGTGTCGGGAATACATTGACACCGCGAATAATCAACATGTCGTCACTACGCCCTACAATTTTATCCATACGGCGCATGGCAAGATTCTGACCTGCCAATAAACGGGTTAAATCGCGGGTACGATAGCGGATAATCGGCAAACCTTCTTTAGTAATGGTGGTGAATACCAGTTCACCCAATTCACCATCTTTACACACTTCTCCTGTTTCAGGATTAATGATCTCAGGATAAAAATGATCTTCCCAAATGGTCAGTCCTTCGCCTTCACCCAGACATTGCATGGCAACGCCCGGCCCCATAATCTCCGACAAGCCATAAATATCCAATGCTTTGATATTTAAACGCTCTTCGATCTCACGGCGTAACTCATTGGTCCAAGGCTCAGCACCAAAAATACCAACTTTTAACGACGTATTACGCGCACTGCCGAATTGCTGCTCCAGTTTTTCAATAATGCTGACGCAATACGATGGCGTCACCATAATTGCTGTCGGTTTAAAGTCCTGAATCAGTTGCACCTGTTTTTCGGTTTGACCACCTGACATCGGAATCACGGTTGCACCTAAGCGTTCAGCGCCATAATGCGCGCCTAAACCACCCGTAAACAGACCATAGCCATAGGCGACCTGAATCATATCTTTGGCACTCAAACCCGCCATACGCAAGCAACGTGCCACAATGTCCGACCATGTATGAATATCTTTTTGGGTATAACCGACTACGGTTGGTTTGCCTGTTGTTCCTGAAGAAGCATGCAAACGAACAATCTGCTCTTGTGGCACTGCAAACATGCCGAATGGATAATTGTCACGTAAATCCTGTTTGGTGGTAAAAGGAAATTTGGCTAGATCATCCAAGTTGATAAAATCATCTGGATGCACACCTGCTGCATCGAACTTTTTCTTATACACTGGACTATGCGCATAAACGTAGGTCAAGGTGTCTTTTAAGCGTTTGGTTTGCAGCGCTCGTAACTCCGCAAGCGTCATTTTTTCTACATCTTCTGTCATCAGGCTATCCACTGCCGTCTCTCCTATGTCGTTATATTATTCGAACCGTTTTGTTGCAGTTAAATTAAGCTACATTTTCTAAAATCAGGGCGACACCTTGCCCAACACCCACACACATAGTGCAAAGTGCATACTTCCCTTGACGTCTTTTCAATTCTCGGGTCGCAGTCATCACCAAACGCGTCCCACTCATCCCCAATGGATGGCCCAATGCAATTGCACCACCATTCGGGTTGACACGAGCATCATCATCCTTGAGACCTAACTCACGCATACAGGCCAATGACTGTGCTGCAAAAGCTTCATTCAGCTCAATCACATCCATTTGATCTAAACTAAGGCCCGTTTGTTTTAATAGTTTTTGTACCGCAGGCACTGGGCCAATGCCCATATATTTCGGTTCTACCCCAGCACTGGCAATCGCTACTACACGGGCCAATGGGGTTAAACCGTGGGTATCGGCAAACTGACGATTGGTCAGCAACACACAAGCCGAACCATCATTCACTCCCGATGCATTGCCCGCAGTCACCGAACCACCTTCTTTACGGAATGGTGCTTTCAGTTTCGCCAAGCTGTCTAGACTGGTATCCACACGCGGATGCTCATCCTGTGAAAAGACAGTGATATTCTTTTTACGATCAGTCAGTTCGACGGGTAAAATTTCCCCCTTAAAAAAACCTGCTTGTTGTGCCTCAGCCACTTTTTGTTGACTACGAATAGCAAACGCATCCTGATCTTGTCGGCTAATCTGGTATTTCTCAGCCACATTCTCAGCTGTTTCAGGCATGCTGTCAGTGCCATAGTCTGCTTTCATCTTTTTATTGATGAAACGCCAGCCAATGGTCGTATCAAATATTTCAGGGCTACGACCAAATGCTTCGGTTGGCTTGGCCTGTACAAAAGGCGCCCGACTCATCGACTCGACCCCTCCTGCCAATACAAATTGTGATTCACCCGATTTAATCGAACGTGCCGCCAAACCGACAGCATCCAGACCTGAAGCACAAAGCCGATTCACGGTCATGGCAGGAACTGACTCAGGTAAACCTGCCAATAAGGTTGCCATACGCGCCACATTGCGGTTGTCTTCGCCCGCCTGATTGGCACAGCCCAAATAGACTTCATCTAAATCCTGCCACGGTAAATGCGCATGTTTTTCTTTTAAATGCTTAATGGGTAATGCAGCAAGATCATCGGTACGTACCGAGCTTAGTGACCCTGCATAGCGTCCAATTGGGGTACGAATAAAATCGCAAATTAAAACGTCTTCCATGATCGCTCCTGCTTATGCACATTTTGTTAAATTTTTTGAAGAGCCCGCAGTCACCCTTTGCTGCTTGGCTACATATTGCTTGAGATAAAGACTTGCACGATATTTTTCTTCGCCATAGAGAGCATATAAATTGTTTAACGTTGCCAAGACATATTCAGCACCCAATTGCATCATCCATTGATACGGCCCTTTAGGATAATTGACGCCATAGCGCATGGCATTATCAATATCTTCCATACTGGCAATCCCATGCAGACTGGCTTCACAGGCTTCATTGATCAATAAAACAATGGTACGTAAAGTTAACAGTGCGGGATGGTCTGTAACCCAGATCACATACATCTGATATTGAGCAAAAAACGCTTCGATTTTTGCCAGATCATCGGCTTGGCAAAGATGATTATGGCTCAGTACTATGGCTTGCGCTTGCGCGAAATCATGGTGCCAATCCATCAACACCGTTTTTCGACTTAAATACTGTAAATTGGCTGATTCACCCTGGCTTAGACGTAGATCAATATCATCAATTTGAATGATATTTTCATTGCTTGCTAAAGCACGACTTAAGCCTAGACGTTCTAATAAATGCGGACATTGAGCCCATGTACCTTTAACTTGAACATCAGCATGAAAGGATTGAGTGACATTGGTTTGAGGCTGAAAAGTCAGATACTGATTTTTTTCATCGTAGTGATAGAAACCTTGTTTTGACTTACGCCCCCACGTACCAGCATCAACCAACTCTTTCTGAATCAAACTTGGACGATAACGCGGCTCATAAAAGAACGCTTCATACACACTTTGAGTCACGGAAAAATTGACATCTTGCCCAATCAAATCCGTTAATTCACACGGCCCCATCGCAAAACCACCGCATTGCTTTAAGGCATAATCCAGTTGGTCATAGGTCGTCACTTGCTCTTGTAGTGCACGAAACGCTTCTGCATAAAATGGGCGAGCAATCCGATTGACAATAAATCCTGGGGTCGATTTGGTCAGTACTGGGATTTTATGCCAAGCCAGCATCAAACTTTTTAAAGACTGACATAGGTCGATTGGCGTTTTTAAACCTTGCACAATTTCGACCAGTTTCATCACGGGGGCTGGATTAAAGAAATGTAAGCCTACCATGCGTTCAGGATGTGAAATCCCTGCTGCAATTGCCGTCACCGAAATTGAAGAGGTATTGCTAGCAAAAATAGTGTGATCACGACAAATTTCTGCAAGCTGTTGAAATAAAGACTGCTTCACTTCGAGTTTTTCGACCACCGCTTCAATCACCAACTCGACATCTGCTAAATCTTCTATACGATCAGCAATGGTCAAACGTGAAAGTGCTTGTTCAGCCTGTTTATCTATTATCTTGCCTTTTTCAACCAGTTTAGCAAAGGTCTGACGTAACCCTTCAACAGCCTTTTTGGTCTTTTCACGATCGAGATCGTAGAGAACAGTCGAATGACCATTGACCATCGCCAATTGGGCAATGCCGATTCCCATAGTGCCCGAGCCAATCACGGCGATTTTGGCATGAGACAAATCCAGATTATTCATGCTTAACGCCCCTGAAAGTTTGGCTCACGCTTATTCATAAAGGCTTGGACGCCTTCGCGATAATCTTCCGAACGCCCAGCAATACGTTGAAAATCTCGTTCTAAATGCATCTGTTCATCAAAACTATGATTACTGGATTGATGAATGGCCTTTTTAATCAGCGACAGACCAAAAGTAGGTTGTTTGGCTAAACGTTCTGCCAGTTCAGTAACCTTGCTTTTCAATTCACTATCTTCAGCTACATCCCAGATCATGCCCCATTCTTTAGCCGTTTCCGCAGGCAATTTATCACCCAGCAACGCGAGCCCCATAGCACGCGCATGGCCTACAGCACGTGGTAAGAACCAAGTTCCACCGGAGTCAGGAACCAAGCCTAAACGACAAAATGCTTGTACAAAATTGGCAGATTTCGCGGCAATCACTAGATCACAGGCCAAGGCAATATTGGCACCGGCCCCTGCAGCTACACCATTTACCGCACAAATCACGGGCTTCGGCATATTCACAATGCTTCTAATCAACGGGTTATAGTAGGTTTCAATCGAGTAACCTAAATCAGGTGCTGCAGCATTTGGATCAACCACTCGATCGCCTAAATCTTGCCCTGCGCAGAAACCACGACCTTCGCCGCTGATCACGATGCAGCGAACCTCTGGTTTTTTTGCCCAAAGATTCAAAACCTCAGCCACCTCACGGTGCATGTCCACGTTAAAGCTATTCAATGCTTGTGGACGATTGAAGGTTAAATACCCCACACCATTTTTTTCTTCCACGATAATATTTTTATAGTCCATCACTCACCTCTAAAGATTGGTTTTCTTTTTTCAAAGAATGCATTAATGCCTTCGTTTCGATCTTTGGTTGCTGCCAACCAGACAAAATTTTGTCGTTCTGATTTCAGTCCCTGACTTAAGGTGGTCTCATGAATACTTTTGATCGATTGTTTGATCACCCCAATTGCCAAAGGCGCTTGATTGGCAATCTGGCTTGCCAGTTGAATGGCATATTCCACCGTGAGTACAGTCGGCACCACTTCACTACAGATGCCATACTGCTGCGCTTGTTTAGCTGAGATCATTTCACCTGTCATTGCCCAGCGCATGGTGAGTTGCTGCCCCACCAGACGTGCAAGACGTTGGGTACCACCCGCACCAGGTAACATGCCTAGACCAATTTCGGGCAAGGCAAATTTGGTATTGTCACCACAAATCACCATGTCCGAATGCAACACCAGCTCAAAGCCTGCACCCAAGGCATAACCATTTACTGCGGCTATGATAGGTTTGGTGAAACTGTCGATCTTCTGCCATAGTTTTGGGCGAATATCGAGCTGTAAAGCCACTGCATCCATTTCTGCCAATTCACTCAGATCTGCGCCTGCAGCAAAACAATTACGATTGCCCGTTAACACAACCACTTTCACCTCAGGATTCTGCTCTGCTTGTTCCAGCAAATCACATAAACACTGTAAGGTAGCGTTGTTCAAAGCATTGCGTTTTTCTGGACGGTTTAAGCTCAGCAGCATGACACCCTCAAGCGGTGTTTCAACCTGAATCAATGTTTGCATCGCTGTTTCTCTACTCATCAAAGCTCAAACGCACATTCGCGCCTTTCGGTAAAGTCTGGCAGCTCAGTACATAGCCTTTTTCCACCTCATCATCTTCAAGGCTATAATTCAGGAACATATCTACTTCACCTGAAAGTACCTTGCAGCGACAGGTTGCGCATACGCCACCTTTACAGGCATAAGGCAAATCTGCACCTGCACGTAATGCAGCATCGAGAATACTTTCGTCCTCTTGTCCTACAGCAACGATCAACTCTCGTCCATCCAGTACGATATTGACTTTTTCTTGCTTGCGATTAGCATCGGTTTCAGTTGGACGTTTGCGCACATGTCCGGTGTTAAAACGTTCGGTATGAATCTTATCTTTGGTCACACCATACATAGGAAAGAGCCTTTCAACGGTGTCCATCATTTCATCTGGACCACAGGCAAACACATGGTCAAAGTTTAGTTCTAACACTTCATGTTCAAATAACTGTTTGAGCTTGTTCTCATCAATACGGCCATTCAACAACTCACTGTCATTGAACTCGCGTGAGAAAATATTGATCAGTTGAAAACGCTCTTTAAACTGGTCTTTTAAATCCATAATCTGCTCGGAAAACATAGTCTGTTTCCACGAACGATTGCCATACAACAAGGTAAAATTTGCCGACTCTTGCTCAAATAGCACCTGTTTAATGATGGAAAGGATTGGGGTAATGCCACTACCTGCAGCAATGCCTAAGTAGGACTGACCGCCTGTGCGTGCTGCCTTCTGAAAAAAAACGCCTTGTGGCGGCATCACTTCCAGTACATCACCGACTTTTAAATGCTCATTGGCCCAATGGGAAAATTGCCCCTGCTCAATCTTTTTGACTGCAATGCTGATATCTTCTTTAGGCGCATAGCTACAGATGGAATAGCAACGGCGAATTTCCCCTGCTTCGGTTAAATGACGAATGGTCAGATGCTGGCCGGGTTGAAATTGAAACTGCTGCTGTAGTTCAGGCACGAGATCAAAGGCAATGCAAATCGCCTGATCGGTCTGTGGTGTAATTGTTTTTACTTTTAATGGAATAAATTGGCTCATGGCTGATTTCCTTATCCAAGACTTTAAATACATTTAAAATAATCAAAGGGTTCAAGGCAGTCCTGACATTTGTATAGTGCTTTGCAAGCGGTCGAACTAAACTCGGTTAACAGTCGGGTTTTACGACTCTTACAGTGTGGACAAACCACACCATCACTGAGATGCACATGTGTTCCGCATTGCTGAGCAGTCCCTTCTGGTGGTGCAATCCCATAAGCTTGCAGCTTCTGCTTACCTGCATCCGACATCCAGTCCGTAGTCCAAGCTTCTGATAAATCAATCATGACTTTTGCAGGGGTCAAGTCTTCTGCCGCCAAGGCTTCGACTATCTGTGCTTTTAATAAGTCAGTGGCTGGACAACCACTATAGGTGGGGGTCAATCGAACAATAATTTCTTGCTGTTTATTCAACTCCACACCACGAATCATGCCCAAATCCACCACAGACAACACTGGAATCTCTGGATCGCTGACCTTTTGTAAAACATCCCAACATTGGTCAATACAATGACGAATCATCTGCATGCTGACGCTCCTTGTGCTACCAAGTCATCTCAGGATAACTGCGTTGAATAGATTGCATTTCAGCCAACAGATAACCCAGATGTTCAGTATGCAAACCTTGTTTAGCCCCACGACGGTAAGCCCCATTTACAGAAACGCTGAGTTCAAAACGCTTCAGTTCCGCAGTAACGATTTGCTCCCACTGCGCTTTTTCACTGGAAAAATCAGGAATGATGCCTTGCTCAACCAACACCTGTTCTTCGCTCGTCAACTCGAACAGTTCCGCACTAAAACGCCATAAACCGTCTAAAGCCTGTTGTACACGTTGATGCGCTTCTGCTGTGCTGAGGCTTAAACGCTCCATCCAGCTGGTGGAAAAACGAATGTGGTACTTGGCTTCTTTTAAAGATTTCACCGCCAATGCCGCGACTTCTGGCGTTGCGGATTGAGTTAAAGCCGTTAACAACAACACATGGTAATGATCGATCAACCACTGACGTACGATGGTCTGTGCAAAATCACCATTCGGTTGTTCACATAGCAATAAATTGAAAAACTCACGTTCATTGCGGAAGTAAGCCAGTTGGTCTTCATCACGTTTTTCAGCTTCGTATTGGCCTGCCAAGGTCAAAAAATTTCGAGATTGACCCAGTAAATCCAGACCGATATTGGCCAAAGCAATATCAATTTCCAGCTCTGGCGCATGACCGCACCATTCAGCTAAACGTTGCGCCAATACCAGTTGGCTATCACCGATATGTAATAAAAATTTAGATAAAGCGATATTGTTCATTTTCATCCTCCCTTACATGTGCTCAATGCCATCAGGGATATGATAGAAAGTCGGATGACGATAGACTTTGTCCAGTGCAGGTTCAAAAAACTCGGCTTTTTCATCTGGCTGCGAAGATTTAATCAGTTCCGAACGCACCACCCAGATACTGATGCCTTCATTGCGGCGGGTATACACATCACGCGCATGCTGCAACGCAATCTCGTCATCTGGTGCTCTTAAACTACCGACATGACGGTGACTTAAACCCTGCTTACTCCGCACGAACACTTCGTAAAGTGACCAGTTATTGTTATTTTCCATTGCGATATCCTTAAATTTTTCCATCAATTCTGTTTTAAGCGACTTTACCGACTTGGTTTTGCTGTTTTTTGGCGTAGATAACGGCTGCATCACGCACCCACTTGCCATTTTCCCAAGCCTTGCGGCGTGCTTCGATCCGTTCATGATTACAAGGGCCACGACCCGCAATCACCTCATTAAATTCTTGCCAGTCAATCTCGCCATAGCTGTAATGACCAGTTTCCTCATTCCATTTCAAATCCGCATCAGGCACGGTCAAGCCAAGCTGTAAGATTTGCGGTACGGTGTTATCGACAAACTTCTGGCGCAATTCATCATTACTAAAGCGCTTGATTCCCCATGCCATACTTTGTGCACTATTCGGTGAGTGATCATCACTTGGGCCAAACATCATCAATGCAGGCCACCAGAAACGGTTCACCGCATCTTGCGCCATTTGTTTTTGTTCTGCTGAACCCGCCGCCAATGCCATTATGGCTTCAAAACCTTGACGCTGATGGAAACTTTCCTCTTTACAAATCCGTACCATGGCACGTGCATAAGGGCCATAAGAGGTACGACATAAAGCCACCTGATTCACGATTGCAGCACCATCCACCAGCCAGCCAATCGCCGCCACATCGGCCCAACTGATAGTTGGATAATTGAAGATGGAGGAATATTTCATTTTTCCATCAATCAGTTTTTCCATCATCTCATCACGGTCTGCACCTAATGTTTCTGCTGCACTGTAGAGGTAAAGTCCATGCCCTGCCTCATCCTGAACTTTTGCCAATAACACGGCTTTACGTTTCAAGGTCGGTGCACGGGTAATCCAGTTGCCTTCTGGGAGCATACCGACAATTTCTGAATGACCATGTTGCCCAATCTGACGAATCAAAGTTTTGCGATACGCCTCAGGCATTTCATCTTTGGCTTCAATGGTGATTTCATTGGCTATGTTGTGCTCAAATTTCTGATACTTATTTTCCATTTGTAGATTCCCTTGAGAATTCCATCCATGAACCTATTTTTCGATACACAAAAAACAAAGTCAATTAATATTTTTGTATCAAATTAAAATCAATCAGCAAATCGAATTTAAGTTACTGTATTTAATAGTTTTAATAAAATAAATAAAAATTAAATTAAGCTCTATAAATAAATTATGGTTGACTTTATGCTCAATCAATATGAAATTATGAATCATATTTTAAATATTTCTATAATTGATGTATCACATAAAAATGGAGTTTGATTATGCTTGAACAAGCACAACATGTAGAAACGGCACAGGACACTGAATACCAAAACCCAACTCAACAGCTGCCACAACTGCCTTCTTATGTTTATGGAACATGGCATTCAAGCCATGAAGAACGACGTACCGTTGTACATGCCATTACTGGCGAACCGATCTATAGCGTCAGCAGTCATGGCATCGACATGCATCAAGCCGTGCGATATGCCAAACAGCATGGTACTGAGCTGGCAAACTGGACCTTTCATCAACGTGCCAATGCTTTAAAACAAATTGCCCAGCAGCTACTGGAGCAGAAAGAACAGTTTTATACGTTTGCCTACGCCACAGGTGCAACACGAAAAGATGCTTGGATTGATATTGAGGGTGGCATCCAAACCTTATTTGCCTATTCAAGTCTGGTACGCCGAGAATTGAATGATGAAAAAATTATTACTGAAGATAGCTGGATTCAGCTCTCTAAAAACGGCACTTTTGGCGCCAAGCATATTCTGAGTCCTAAAGCAGGTGTCGCAGTACATATCAATGCCTTTAACTTCCCGATTTGGGGCATGCTGGAAAAAATTGCGCCGACGTTATTGGCGGGTGTCCCTTGTATTGTCAAACCTGCCACTGAAGGCGCTCAACTGACTCAAGCCGTAGTGGAGTCGATCATTGCGACTGGCATCCTACCGAAAGGTTCTCTACAACTGATTTGCGGACAAATTGATGATCTTTTTGATCACTTAGGCCCACAAGACTGTGTCACCTTTACGGGTTCAGCCTCTACAGGACATAAGCTTCGCAATCATCCACACTTGAACCAATATTCAATTCCATTCAGTATGGAAGCAGATTCGGTAAACAGTGCGATTCTCGGCCCATCGGCAAATGAAGCAACTATTGATCTGTTTGTACGTGAAGTTTTCCATGAAATGACCACCAAAGCAGGACAAAAATGTACCGCGATTCGTCGTGCCTTTGTACCTCAAGCATTACTTGAACAAGTCCAGCAAAAACTCAGTGCTAAACTGGCAAAAGTCGTGGTGGGTGATCCACAAAAACAAGACACCACCATGGGCGCGCTAGCCAGCCCTAAACAGAAACTGGATGTAGCTGCTAAAGTTGCAGAACTGGCGAAAGAAGCCAAAATTGTTTTTGGGGGCGAGACAACATTTAAAATCAATGCTGACTATCCTGAGAAAGGTGCATTCTTCCCACCGACACTCTTACGATGCGAGCAACCACTACAAGCAAGCTTGGTACATACCACCGAAGCCTTTGGCCCTGTGTGTACCTTGATGCCGTATCAATCAATCGAGGAACTTGCCGATCTTGTGGCGCGTGGTGAAGGCAGTCTGGTGGCCTCTGTGGTAAAAAATGCGGATGAGAATATCGAACAGATCATTCAAAAAATTGCGCCATGGCATGGTCGTGTACACATTCTGGATGAAGAATCTGCCAAAGAAAGTACGGGACATGGCTCTCCACTGCCTCATCTTGTTCATGGCGGCCCTGGGCGTGCTGGTGGCGGTGAAGAACTGGGCGGCATTCGTGCGGTAAAACACTATATGCAACGGACAGCAATTCAAGGTTCACCGAACAGCCTCACTCAAGTGACGCATTCATGGACCGTAGGTTCAAACATCAAGCAAGACCGCGTCCATCCATTTAAAAAATCATTTGATGAACTGGTCATTGGTGAGCGTTTACTCACCGCACGCCGTACCGTAACTGAAGCCGATATTGTCAATTTTGCCTGCCTCAGTGGCGACTATTTCTATGCGCATACCGATAAAATCGCGGCAGCAGATTCCTTTTTTGGTGAGCGTGTGGCACATGGCTATTTCATTGTTTCAGCAGCAGCAGGTTTATTTGTCGATGCCGCTCAAGGCCCTGTGATTGCCAACTATGGAATGGATAATTTACGTTTTGTTGAGCCTGTCAAAATCGGTGATTCTATTCGGGTTGAATTGACCTGCAAACAGAAAACCCCTAAACCACAAAAAGATCCATCTCAACCTGAACATGGTGTTGTGGTTTGGGATATCAAGGTTAAAAATCAGCGAGATGAATTGGTCGCAACCTATGATATTTTAACTTTGGTTGCCCGTGCAGCTTAAACTAAGTACCTTGATGGATAGCATTGCATATCCATCAACCACCATCAAAATATGCTGTATTAAAAACAAATTCAATTCAGGAAAATCCATGAGTGCCTATATCATTCTTATTCGTAAACAATTAAAAAACCAAGATGAAATGAAGACCTACACCACTTTGGCACGTCAAGCGAGTCAAGGTTTTGATGCTGAACCGATTGTGTTTTATGGTCAGTCCATTGCTTTGGAAAATATTGAAAGCGACGGAGTAGCCATCATTAAATTTAGCAGTATGCAGGAAGCACAAAATTGGTATCACAGTGATGCCTATCAGCAGGCCAAAAAGCATCGTGATTTGGCAGGTGAATATATGGTGATTCTGACCGAAGGATTAGGCTAATAGTGGAGACGCCAAAATGGCAGAATGACCTCACTAAACAATAAACAGATTAAGCCGAGCGCTGGCCTCTGTCATTTTGGTCAATTTTTAAAAAAATAATTTTCTCTATATTTTATTTAATAATTAAAAAACAACAAGATAAAAAACAGTAAAGTGCTATTTCACCCTTTATCTTTCTCCAATCTGCATGTCAAACAAGACATAGTTTTTTGATCAGGAGCATGTCAGCATAAATTTACAACCATCCTCTAGGATAAAATCATGTCGAATATGATGAATAAGGCTCAAGGTCTTGGGCTATCTTTGATCACCAAACTCGCAGGAAGCGAAATGCTTGATCAACTCAAATTAAGAAAATTTGTAGAGAAATCATTATATCAAGGTTCAAAAACTGGCTTTAAAGTACTTAATAAAACACAAAAAGCATTTAAGCCACAGCCCATCGATAAACAGCGTCTCCCAAACCAGACCAACAAAAATCTGTTTGATCTCAGTCTGACTGAAGAACAGCAAATGACGGTTGACGCCATGTCACAATTTGCTGAAGAAGTGCTCTACACATTGGCACATGATGCAGATCATCATGCTCAATTTCCTGAAGAACTGTGGCAACATTTGGTTGATTTGGGGCTCAACTATTATGCGTTGCCAGAAGCATTGGGTGGTGTGGCAGCAGAACAGAATATTGTCAGCAATATCCTGATTGCGGAAAGCTTGGCTAAGGGTGATTTCAGTCTGACCGCAGGTTTACTCAGTACTTTCAGTGTGATTAATGCCATAACACGTTGGGGTTCAACTCAAGTGCAATCGATGTACTTACCTGTGTTTGCAGAAGATACTGATGTTACGGCGACATTTGCCTTTCAGGAGGCGACCCCTGCTTTTAATCCCTATCAGTTAAAAACCTCGGCAACAGAAGCCAATGGGCAGTTCTATATCACGGGTGAAAAGAGCTTGGTGGTTTTGGGAGACACCGCAGATGTCTTCCTCGTCAGTGCAGAATTCAACGGCAAGCCTGATATTTTTGTGGTGCAATCCAATGAAACGATCGCCATCAAAGCCAATCCAGCAATGGGGCTGAAAGCCACGGAAACAGCGACTCTTCAATTTAATCAAACGCCAGCCCTACGTTTAGGCGATGCTGACTTTGACTACACTGCCTTTGTCGATCTAGGTAATTTGATGTGGTGTGCGATGGCGGTCGGAACCTGTGAAGCAATCAAAGCCTACTGTATCAAATATGCCAATGAACGTACTGCCTTCGGAGAACCCATTTCTCACCGTCAAAGTGTTGCATTCATGATTGCAGATATGGCGATTGAAATTGATGCGATGCGTATGTTGGTTCTTAACGCAGCAAGTTTGGCAGAAGCGGGCAAACCATTCCATCGTGAGGCCTATCTTGCTCGCCTGCTTTGCGCTGAGAAATCAATGAAAATGGGGACAGATGGCGTTCAGATTCTTGGCGGTCATGGCTTTACCAAAGAACATTCTGTTGAGCGCTGGTATCGTGACCTTCGTGCAACTGCAATCTTGCATTCTGGCTTACATGCTTAATTTTGGAGAACAATAATGAATTTACAAAATCCGAAAAAATTCAAAATGCTGGTTGATCAAGCACATGAAACAGCCCTTAATGTACTCCGTCCAATTTCACGTAAATACGATAAAGCTGAACATACCTATCCTAAAGAACTGGATATGCTGGCGGCGCTACTGGATGGAATGAATGAAAGTGGCGAAGGTGTTGGTGCTGCCAATGCCAGTAAACGTGGAACAGCCAATTTGGATGCCGTTGTAAACGGCGGCAATATGTCTGCGGCACTCGGCATTATTGAAATGTGTTATGGCGATACTGGCCTGTTACTGAGTATGCCCCGCCAAGGTCTGGGCAACTCTGCGATTGCAGCAGTGGCCAATGATGAACAGCTAGAACGCTTCAAAGGCACTTGGGCAGCCATGGCAATTACCGAGCCAGGTTGTGGTTCAGACTCTGCTGCGATTCGCACCACAGCAACCAAAGATGGTGATGATTACATCCTGAATGGCGAGAAAATCTTTGTCACTTCAGGTGAACGTGCAGACTCGGTCGTGGTCTGGGCAACCTTGGATAAAAAATTAGGTCGTGCTGCGATCAAGTCTTTTGTAGTACCGAAAGGCACAGCAGGCATGAAAGTTGAACGGCTTGAGCATAAACTTGGGATTAAAGCCTCAGATACCGCAGTAATCAGCTTTATCGACTGTCGTGTGCCCGCTGCCAATTTGCTGGGTAATCCTGAAATTGATGTGGCTAAAGGCTTTGCAGGTGTAATGGAAACCTTTGATAATACCCGCCCGCTAGTCGCAGCCATGGCAGTTGGTTGTGCCAAAGCATCCTTAGAACGCATCAAAGAGATTTTCAAAGATCAACTTGATCCAGACTACACCACACCCTACTTACAAACCTCGAATTTAGCTGCACAAATCTATCGTATGGAGGCTGAGTGGGAAGCTGCACGATTATTAATGATTAAAGCAACCTGGATGGCAGACAATAAAAAGCCGAACTCGAAAGAAGCTTCGATTGCCAAAGCCAAAGCGGGTCGTGTCGGCAATGAGATCACCCTCAAATGTGTCGAACTGGCGGCAAGTGTCGGCTATGCTGAAGATGAATTATTGGAAAAATGGGCGCGTGACTCCAAAATTCTGGATATTTTTGAAGGTACGCAACAGATTCAGCAATTGATTATTGCCCGTCGTGAATTGGGTAAATCATCCAGTGAACTGAAATAATTGTTGTTTCATCGACATAATCAAAATAAAAAAGGACGTTGCCATAACGTCCTTTTTTATTGAGTGCCTGATCCAATCCTATCTCATCGTTACAAACTCTTCGGCTGAGGTTGGATGAATGGCAACCGTATTATCAAAGTCTTTTTTGGTAGCCCCCATTTTTAAGGCAACAGCAAAACCTTGCAGGATCTCATCCATACCAAAACCAATGCCATGAATACCAACAACTTTCTCATTATCTCCTACACAAACCAATTTCATTTTAGTTGGTTGGCGATGTTGGGTAATGGCGCTATACATGGCCGTGAACGAGGAATTATAAACTTTAACCGCTTGCTGACCATATTGTTCAATGGCTTCTTGCTCTGTGATCCCAACCGTTCCAATCGGTGGATGGCTAAACACTACCGTTGGAATATTTTCGTAATCTAAATGTTCTTCAGGCTTATGATTAAAGAGTCGTTCAGACAATCGACGCCCAGCAGCGACGGCTACAGGTGTCAGTTCCATTTTCCCCGTAATATCCCCAACAGCATAGACACCTTTTTGTGAGGTATTCTGGAATTTATCCACTTGGATATAACCACGCTCATCCAACTGAACATTGGCTTTGTCCAAATTTAAACTCGCCGTATTGGGTTCTCGACCCGTTGCCCAAATTAAACAATCTACAGTATGACTTTCGCCATTTTCTAAATGCAGTACGACTGAACCATCAACATTTCTGGTGACTTTCTTAGGAACTGCCTGGGTATGCACAGTGATACCATCGGTTCGCATCACCTCCACCAGAGTTTCACTCAAGAAGGAATCAAAACGCCGCACCGGTAAATCTTTACGGATAAATAAACCAACCTGAGAACCTAAGGCATTTAATACCCCTGCCAGTTCAACCGCAATATAACCTGAACCTATCACGGCTGTGATTTTAGGTAATGCTTTTAATTCAAAGAAACCATTTGAATCAATCCCGTGTTCAACCCCCTCAATATCAGGCAATGAGGGCTGTGTGCCAGTCGCAATCAAAATATGGTCTGCTGTGAGTTGTTCTCCATTCACTTCAATAGTATGAGCATCAATAAAATGTGCTGCACCATGAATGAGATCTACTTTATTCTTACTTAGGCTATTTTGATAGGATTGATGAATGCGCTCAATATAGGCTTGACGATTATCGATGAGTGTTTGCCATTCGAAAGATTCAACTTTGCTGTTAAAACCATAATCGGGGCCGTATTTTTGAATTGATTCCGCCACATGTGCGGCATACCACATCACTTTTTTCGGCACACAGCCAACATTGACACAGGTTCCACCGATTTCAGCTTTTTCGATCAACGCAGACTTTTTACCATACATGGCAGCGCGATTGACTGATGCAATACCACCGCTTCCGGCACCAATCGCAATATAATCATAATGTTTTGTCATCTTTGCCTCATAAATCGCTTATAAGATTATTCTTAGGTTATACATAGATATACAGCAAGAAAATGCAAAATCCGTAGTTGGTTAAAGTTTTAATACAAGAAAATAAAAAGGCACTGAAGATGAATCTTCAGTGCCTTGCTTTCGGTAAGCTTTTTTGATTATTCAGTAATCACAGCTTCAACCTGAACTTGTTGCAAAGATTGATCGACCACACCAAATTTCTTAAATAGTTTGGCACGACGTTTTGGATAAATATTGGCTTTATTCAAATCACCTTTATAGTGATCAAAGACTCGCTTATCCATCATTTTTGACCATAATGGTGGAATTAATGCAGGTAACAACATACTTGCATAACCGCTTGGTAATTCAGGCGCCTCATCAAAATGACGTAATGCTTGGAAAGGACGGGTTGGATAAGCATGATGGTCTGAGTGACGCTGCAACTGATACAAGAATAAGTTGGTCACAATATTATTATTGTTCCAGCTATGTTCTGGCATGGTTCGCTCATACTTACCATTCTTATCCTTCTGGCGTTTCAAACCATAGTGCTCGATATAGTTAATAATCTCAAATAAGCTAATGCCATAGAAAGCTTGAGTCGCTAAATAAGGAATAACCCCCTTACCAAACAAACCGACCATCGATGCATGAAAAGCAGCACTCATGCTCCAACCTTGCAAGAGTTCATTTTCAGTTGACCAGAATTCTTTACCTTTACGTTTTAAACGATTGGTTTCAATCTCAATGGCTGATTTGAATGAACCAATCACGGTACGTGGCCAAAACTCATAGAATGTTTCACCCATTTGTGAAGATGCAGGATCTTCGGGTGTTGCAGCACGTTTATGGTGGCCATAAGGATGTTCAATTCGGAAATGATTATAGCCTGTTGGTACTAGCGCTAAATGCGACAGAATATGGTCAATACGATCATGTTTATGACTCAGTTCATGTGCTGTATTGATCGCAATCCCGTTGACTGCTCCCATTGAGATACCCAATAAGATTTTGTCTAAAAATGATGTTTCTTTACGGCTAGTTAAATAACAGGCATAGACATTGGCGGCATATTGTAAGGGGATAAAGCTTTTCACCAGACGGGAATAATAAGGGTCTTTTTCCAACAGTCGAATATCTTCATCTGTTGGATTATTGGCATCTTTCCCAATAATCGTATCAATTGTTGGAATCACAATATGTAAAACGATTGGTCCACCTAAAGCAAAGAGTTTTTTCAATGGCCGTGGTGCAAATTGATAACCTGCTAAAATACCAATCCCGATTACAGGTAAAGCTGGGCTAATAGCCCATAAATAACGTTTACGATCCAACTCAGTTTTTGACTTTGGAATGCTTACTGGCGTAAGTTCTTGTTCAACATTTACTGGCGCATTCATCATCGAATCCATGTCTTTGTATATATGAGTATATTTTGAGGAATTATGAAATTCATGACAGTTGCAAGCGTCCAAAAAAGCTATGTCAAAGTCTTTGGCATCATCCTCCCTGTTTTTGTCCTAAAAACACATATTGAGTTATTGGCGTAGCTCACTATAATTTAAATGAATACCCCATTTAAAAATCATATGGATGCTTTAAGTAAAATATTTGCTGATATACATTTAAATCACACTGAATATATCTACTTGAAAACTCAAGGAGAATGGAGTTTTTTCTGCCAAGATCAAACTGCGTTAATTGTTCACATTGTTCTAGTTGGTTCTGTTTTTATTCAAATTGACGCACAAAATAGTTTAACTGCACATGCTGGTGAAATTGTGGTTATTCCATCAGGGAAAGCACATACAGGTGCAGATAATGCGATTACCAAACTGGTTGATGCCGTCGATATTTCAAAGTTTTTCCATGGCCACAAAGAAGAAGCGATTGAATTTGGAACACATTCATCTAAGAAAAACTTAATTTTAACTGTTCGTTGTCAAATTGATACCATAATGGCACGTCCATTTATTCAGGCATTACCGCAATTAATTCATCTTCAACATGGTGATACCAATGCGCCAGAATGGTTACAAATCGGTCTACACTTTCTTGCTTTAGAGACCCAAAATATTCAAGCAGGCCGAGATATTATTATCGATCATCTCGTGAATACTCTATTAATCAAATGCATTCGGGATCATATCCAACAAATTTCAACTCAGCATGGCTGGCTCAGTGCTTTAAACCATCCCGAACTCAGTAATAGTCTGGCGGCGATTCACAATCACCCTGAAGAAGCCTGGACAGTCGAGCTACTTGCTGAACAATGTTGTATGTCACGTTCAAAGTTTGCCAGCCTATTCCACGAAGTGATTGGCGAATCTCCACTGGCCTATTTACAACAGCATCGTATGCGCTTGGCAAGTCAATATTTGCGTAAAAGTAACTATTCGATTCAGCAAATTGCCAATAAAGTTGGCTATTCATCTGAAACTGCTTTTAGTCAGGCATTTAAACGTACATTTGATGTGTCCCCAAAACAATATCGGCAGCAATTTATTGAAGCAAACTAGGCCCGTAAAAAAAGACACCGTAGTGTCTTTTTTATTATTACAATCACTTAACGCACAATACCACGTGTCGATTGCTCTAATGAGTCAATAAACAATTGCGCCTCAGGCGTCTTCACTAAAATTTCGTCACGAATCTGCTCGATCGCCTGCTCAGTTGTCAAACCAGATTTATAAATCAGTTTATAAGCTTCTCTTAAACCTTGGATTGTATCGCGAGACCAGCCTTTACGGCGCATGCCTTCAATATTCATCCCGTATGCGCGTGCTGGATTTCCAGACGCCATGACATAAGCTGGAACATCTTTAAGAATCAAAGCAGCTCCACCAATCATGCTATAAGAATCGATCTTACAGAACTGATGAATACCAGCATTACCACCAACAATCACATGATCACCGACATGTACATGTCCAGCAATACCGACATTATTGGCAAAAATGTTATGGTTCCCTATCACACAGTCATGTGCAATATGCGTATTCACCATCAATAGGTTATGGCTTCCAATCTTGGTAACACCATGATCCTGAGCTGTTCCACGATGTAAGGTACAATGCTCGCGAATCTTGTTATTATCACCAATCTCTAACCATGTTTCTTCGCCTTGATATTTTAAATCTTGGCAAATTTCCCCAATACTTGAGAACTGGAAAAGATCATTATTTTTACCAATTCTGGTAAAACCACCAATAACAACATGTGAATGTAACTTAGTACCAGAGTCAATACTTACATTTGGACCCACAATACAATACGGACCAATTTGTACATCAGATGCGATTTCTGCAGACGGGTCAATAATTGCTGTAGGATGTATTAAATTTTGACTACTCATGTCTGCTCAATTTTCTGGTGGGAAATAATAATCTCTGCTGTCGCGGCAACCTTACCATCGACACTAGCGGTGCAATTGTACTTGTAAATGCCACGTTTTTGCATTACAAGCTCAGATTTTAAGATAAGCTGGTCTCCTGCAACGACCTGTTTCTTAAATCTGATTTTTTCTGCACCTGCAAACAAGAACAACGAACCTGCTTTTGGCTTTTGATTAGTTAAGACAAAACCCAATATACCCGAAACTTGTGCTAAAGCTTCAATAATGAGTACACCTGGCATGATTGGATAAGTCGGGAAATGCCCTTGTAAAAACTCTTCATTAATCGAAACGTTTTTATAACCAATAATACTGTTCTCGGTTACTTCTGTAACGCGGTCGACTAATAAAAATGGATAACGATGGGGTAAATATTCACGAATCGTAAGAATATCCATCGGTAATTCAGGCATTGTAAATGCTGGAGAAGTAGACTCAGTCATAATAAATTATTTACGCAACTTAAAGGTTGATTCAAGGGACTCTAATTGAGCTTGCATATGATCAAGTCTTTTAGTGATTTGGGTCAATGGCACATCTGCTAATTGTCTTAAGCGTACAATGGTCTTTTTCCAATGACTATTTTCAAAAAGTCCTATCCCAGAAGAATAAGTTCCGGCCTCAGAAATATTTTTTGTGACCATTGACATGCCTGTAAGTATCACATTATCCGCAATTGTAAGGTGACCTACCACACCTGATGCGCCACCTATGATACAGTTTTTGCCAATGCGGGCACTTCCAGCAATTCCGCAATTAGCGGCAATCGCTGTATTTTCACCAATATGAACATTATGGGCAATTTGCACAAGGTTATCAATAATGACACCATCCTCCAAAACCGTGTCGTCTAATGCACCACGATCTATACTACAATTCGAACCAATACGGACATCATTTCCGATACGAACTGAACCCAATTGTGCAATCCGATGCCACTTGCCCTGATAAGGGGCAAAACCAAAACCTTCAGTTCCAATTACGGTGTTGGCATGAATTCTGACACGATCTTTTAACTGTGCTGCACCTGTTATCGTGACATGGGCATCAATAAAGCAATCTTTACCGATTTCAACCTGATCATCAAGAAAAGCATGTGCCTGAATAATACTATTATTACCAACCACACAATTTTCGCCGATAACCACATAATGCCCAATATAAGCATCATCAGCAATTATTGCTGAAGGATGAATTTGTGCAGTGCTTTCAATGCCTCGTTCAGCAATCTTATTTTCAAATAAATGTGTGAGTGTGGCAAAAGCTAGATAAGGATTATCAACGACAATAAAGTTCTGTTTACTCGCAAGCTGTTGTTTCATAGCTGCTGTAACTATATATGCACCTGCTTGACTCGCTTCGGCTTGCGCCAAATATTTCTCGCCATTCACAAAACAGATATGCTGCTTTTGCGCATGCTCTAAACTTGCCAAGTTAGCAATTTGAAAGTCTTTCAGACCAAATTGCTCACCTTTGACAAGGTGAGCAATTTCTTCTAAACGATAAGTACGTCTATTCATTGATTATTTAATTGCATTAACCTTTTGAATCATTTTATCAGTTAAATCATACTGCGCGTCAGAGGCAATCGCAGAATTTTTATTTAAAATGAAGTCTAAATTATTCTCTTTACGCAATTGTTCAGCTGCCTGCTTCACGCGTGTTTCAAAAGTCGTGTTCATTGCCTGTAAACTTGACTGAACTTTGGTCTGTAAACCTTGTTGCGTTGAATTGAATTCACTGAGTTTCGACTGATATTGTGCAGTAAGCTTTTGAATATCAGCTTGATTCATTTTTTGACCATCAGTCTGTGCTTTTTGCTGCAAAGATTCTAATTCTTTACCCAATTGCTCAAGTTTAGTCGATGTTGGTTTTACTGACTGAGTTAAGCTTGCATTTTGCTGCTTAAGATAAGTGCTGCTTTCCACAACCTTAGCTAAATCTACTACTGCTAGACCTGCAGCATTTACAGTTGCAGAAACCGTGAAGCCTAACCCTAACATGAGCATTGTTAATTTTTTCATTTTTGCATCCTTTATATATTTTACAGCACTAAACAAGGCCGTACTTAGAAAGTACGACCGATTTCAAATTGGATAGACTTCGTCTCATCGCCTTTTTTATCATTTAGCGGATATGCGTAGCTAAGCGATAAAGGACCAATCATGGTAATCCATGTGAAACCTACACCTACGCTATAGCGCATATTGCCAAAATCAAAGCCATTGTTATCTTTGCAATACTGTTTGAGGTCAACTTGAGGCTGACCATTAATCAAAGGTGTTTGCGATGAACTTGGTATTTTACATTGTGTATCAAATACTTGTGCACCTTCAGCAAAAACTACTGGTCGTACTTGACGTGTCCAATCGCCTTTAAATGGTAAAGGAAGTGCTAATTCGGTACCAAATTGAACCAATGCATTACCACCTACTTCTTCTGGGCTAGGGTCATTTTGCCCAGTCTCACGGAAAATTACACTTGGATACTTAGGTCCCAGTGTGCTGTTATCATAACCGCGAACTGAACCATAACCACCTGCATAGAAGTTCTTATAGAATGGTAGATCATTACCATAACCTAACTTACCGTAACCGCGCAGTACAAACCCACCCCAAAGTGATTTAAATGCCTGTGCATCGTAGGTTAATTTTTGGTAATCGACATCACTACCCGGTAAACCAATTTCAAGACCAACACGATGTGACATACCCGAGGTCGGGAAAATTGGACGGTTCAAGGTGTTATACGACCAACCCAAGTTCAAGTTATAGGTTAAGAAAGTGCCTTCAAAAGCATTCCCATAAGGAATGTCTTTGCCAGGATTACATGCACCAGTATAATTTCCTTTATCATCTTTCGCTAAATCTTCTGTTGGGCAATAACTACCATAACCTGTAGTCTTACCACCATTTGCTAGCAAATAGTCACGAATATAGGTCGAAACATTTGGACCAGTACGCACTTTCGTTTGATCAATTCCTAAAGAGGCACTTAAACTTTGGTTTTCATCAATTGGATAACCAAAACTTACACTACCACCAATACTATCAGTGACATAGTTGTTGACGTTATAGTCTTTGTTTAGCTTGGTCTTACGATAGTAAACGTTATAACCACGACTCACGCCATCAATGGTGAAGTATGGATCAGTCACACTTAAGTTATAGTAATCTTGCGTTTCAGAACGTGATAAATCAATCGCTACACGATTACCCGTCCCCATAAAGTTAGTCTGACTTAAACCAGCCTGGAAGGTTACACCACCATTTTGTGAATAGCCGACCGCAAGTGTTGTCGTACCAGAATGTTGTTCTTCAACATTCACATTCAAATCCACTTCATCTGGTGAATTTGGTACACGAACAGGTTTAACATCAACGGTTTTAAAGAAGCCTGTACGCTCTAAACGGACTTTAGAAAGGTCTATTTTCTCGTTGCTTGCTAATGCACCCTCCATTTGACGCATTTCACGACGTAGTACTTCATCCGCAGTTTTACTATTCCCCGTGAAGTTAATACGACGAACGGTTACTTGCTGACCAGGATTAATATAATAATTCAGGTTAACAATACCTGTTTGATTATTAATCTCAGGCACAACATTCACTTCAGCATAGTAATAGCCTGCATTACCATATTTACGCAAAAGAAGTTGCTTAACTGCATTCACTTTTTCTTGTGAATAGGTTTCGCCATCTTTATACAATTTAAGCGCTGTTAACTCTTCTGGCTTATAAAGTGCATCACCGAGGAACTTTGTTTCGCCAAATTTAAACTGGCTGCCTTCATCCACCGAAACCTCAATAAAGATATGTTTCTTATCTTCACTGATGTTTAACTGTGAGTTGATGATATTAAAATTGATATAACCTTTGTTTAAATATAAAGCACGTAAAGCTTCTAGACTTGCTGCCATTTTCTCACGCGCATAACGGTCATTACGCGTAACAATTGAAGCCCAACCACTTTCTTTAACCGCGAAAGCTTGCTTGATATCGCTATCACTAAAGACGGTATTACCGATAATATTGATATCGAATACTTTCGCGGCTGTACCTTCATTGAAGTTCAGCTTTAATTCAACGCGGTTATTTGGACGTGCAACTGTTTCAACAGTTACATCTGCATCATAACGACCTTGCTGGGTATATTGTTGTTCTAGCTCAGTTTCAATCACCTGCAACGCAGACTTTTTGAAAACTTCACCCTCAGCAATCCCCATCTTCTTTAAACCTTGTTCTAAGGCTTCTTTTGGAATGAGTTTATTGCCTTTGAACTCCAATTTAGAGATAACTGGACGTTCAACAACTTTAAAGACTAATACATTATTTTCTTTAAAAGCTTTAATGTCATCAAATAAACCTGAAGCATATAAAGTACGGATTGCCTCAGCAATCATCGGATCACTAACTCTATCGCCACTATTTATCGGTAACATAGAATAGATACTTGCAGGTGTTAAACGCACTAAGCCATCAATTCGTATATCTTGTGCAAGAAACTCATCTGCAGCGTATGCTTGTTGTACCACTGCCATCGCACTAACCAGTGCCAAAGGCATTAATAAATGTGTGTGACGCATGCCCATATATTTTCCAGTAAGTTAAATTCCATTTGCGTTTTTTTATAAACGCATGAAGTCGTTAAATAAAGCCAAAAGCATCATGCTACCGAGCAGTACCATACCAACTTTTAGACCAAACATCTGTATTTGTTCAGAAACAGGTTTACCACGAATTGCTTCAATAAAGTAATACACCAAATGACCACCATCCAGCATTGGGATCGGTAGTAAATTTAGAATCCCCAAACTCACACTCATTAAAGCCATAAATGAGATAAACGTTTGCCATCCCATTTCTGCACTTTGCCCCGCCACTTTCGCAATCGTGATTGGACCAGAAAGATTATCTAAACCAATTAATCCACGCACCATTTTGATGATAGAGTTAAAAATCATACCTGAAAGCTGTGTTGTCTTCTCGAAAGCAACACCAAGCGCTTCAACAGGTGAGTATTGAATGGTTTGCTTGTAGTCATTTGGAATCGTGATCTTGCCTGCATCGCTTTTCACACCAAGCATCCCAGTCGTATTACCCATATTGTCGCGTTGCCCTTGAGGCATTACCTGCAAATGCACCAATTGACCTTGACGTATCACATCAATATTCAATAGCTTTTCTGGTGATTTTTGAACAACATCGACAACATCAAACCAATCTTTCATTGCAACATTATCAATTGCTACAATCTGGTCACCCGCTTTCATCCCTTGACGGATTGCAGCGCCATCCGCACTCAGTTCTTTGACTGTGGCTGGAATAACAGGACGGTAAGGCAAAAACCCCAATACATCCAAAGGAGATTGACTTTGATCTTTTAAAAATTCTTTGATTGGTAGACTAAACTGCTTTTCTGCACCGGCACGATCAACAACAATTGAAAGCTGACCAGTCTCACCTACACGATTAACCAAAGCATAATTCAGTTTTTCCCACGTAGCGGTCGCTTTACCATCGACCATCAACACTTTATCACCCACGTGTAAGTCAACTTGTGCTGCTGGCGTATTCGGCATGATTTTCCCGATACGCGTATTCAGTTGCTCTTGTGCAGGTAAGAATAAAATCCAAAACAGGAACACAGCAAAAATCAGATTAATCAAAGGGCCAGCAGCAACAATTGCAATACGTTTCCATGGAGACTGGCGGTTAAACGCATAAGGTAAATCTTGCTCTGCAACATTTCCTTCACGTTCATCCAGCATCTTGACATAACCACCAAGTGGTAAAGCAGAAAGTTGATATTGGATGCCTGATTTCTTAGATTGCCATTTCAGTAAAGTTGGACCAAAACCAATCGAATAGACCAGAACTTTAACGCCTAATTTACGTGCGACCCAATAATGACCAAATTCGTGAATTGCGATCAGAGGACCAAGCAATAAAATCGCTGCAACAATCATAAATAGTGCATTCATACGATTTAGCCTCCTATACCCACAATATACTTTTCTGCAATTTGTCTTGCGATCATATCAGTCTGTAAAATGATGTCTATATTTTCTGCTTTAGCATTTTGTACAGTTTGCAAAGTATTCTCGGCTACCTGAGTAATCTCAGTAAATCGAATCTTTTTCTGTAAAAATGCTGCAACTGCCATTTCATTTGCCGCATTTAAAATCGTCGGTGCCAAACCACCTGCACGCATCGCCTGACGCGCTAAACCTAATGCAGGAAATTTAACAATATCAGGTGACTGAAAATTCAATTGAGCTGTCTCAAACAAATTCAGTGCCGGGACATGTGTTGCCAAACGTTTTGGCCAAGCCAATGCATGTGCAATCGGCGTACACATATCTGGATTACCCATTTGCGCCAAAGTTGATCCGTCCACATATTGCACCATGGAATGAATAATACTTTGTGGATGAACAACAACTGTAACAAAATGTTCTGATATTGAAAACAAATGACAAGCTTCGATCAATTCTAAGCCTTTATTCATTAATGTTGCAGAATCAACAGAGATTTTTTGTCCCATTGACCAATTTGGATGTTTACAAGCTTGTTGAGGAGTAACATCATGCAACTGTTCCAAAGAATGATTCAGAAAAGGCCCACCTGATGCGGTCAGCAAAATCTGAGACACCCCGAGCTGGGGCTGTCCTGTTCTTTCTGCATTTAAATAATCGTGGGGTAAAGACTGAAAGATAGCATTATGCTCAGAGTCTACAGGTAACAATAGCGCATGATGATCACGTGCTGCCTGCATCATAATGTCACCAGACATCACCAAGGCTTCTTTATTGGCAAGCAAAACACGTTTACCTGCTTTTACTGCCGCCAAAGTTGGCAGTAAACCCGCAGCCCCAACAATTGCTGCCATAACAATATCAACATCAGCATGTTCAGCAATTGCAATTAAACCCGATTCATCCGTTAAAATTTCAATCTGTTTTAGATGTTCTTGATTGAATTTTTGCTGTAACTCAAATGCTTTATCATTCGGCACAACCACAATTTTTGGATGATATTTTTTACAAATTTCTAAAAGTTCATCTAAACGACTATATGCAGAGACTGCAAATACAGTGTATTGGTCTGGGTGTTGTTCCAATACTTTTAAAGTACTTTGTCCAATTGAACCCGTAACACCCAATATACAAACAGCTTGAGTCATTTAAAGATCTACACCAATAAGTTTTAATATATACATACCCGTTGCAAAAATCGGTGCTGCAGCAAGTAAAGAATCGATACGATCCAACACACCGCCATGCCCTGGAAGAACCCGACCAGAATCTTTAATTCCTGCACGGCGTTTAATCATTGATTCAAACAAATCGCCCAACACGGAAGCAAACACAGTAACAATCGATAGGATTAAGAACAAAATAAGCTGTACGGCAGTTAAATTTAAGTAGGAATATTGCACAACCAACATAATTAGCACAGTTGTAGCGATACCACCATAAAGACCTTCAACAGATTTGTTTGGACTCACAAATGGTGCAAGTTTTTTCTTACCAAATTTACGGCCGACAAAGTATGCACCACTATCAGCCCCCCAAACCAACAAGAACAAATACATCAACCACCACGGTGAACTATGCCAGACCGCATAGAGCGCTGTAACAGCAGCAGAAATCAGAATAAATCCAACGATATATAAGGATGCATTGTACCAGCTATCCGATTCAGGAAAGTTCTTAACCCAATAGATACTGCCCAACCAAGTGAGAATAGAGGCAGCCCACAGCAAAAGCGCTACATCATCAAAAAATAATGCTAGTGTGGATACAGCCGCAACGCATCCGCCATAGATCCAAGCCTTAGGTTTTGAGACCGATGCAGATGCAGTTGTTCGAGGCATAAGCTTAAACCATTCGTAACCTGCAACCCCTGCGGCTAAAATCATCAGTATAAACATTGGATAATGTGATTGCGTTGCAAACATGCAACTTAAAACAACAGCAACTAACACCAATGCGGTAATAATCCGCTCTAACATTATTAATTCTCGATTTTCGCTTGTTGAATCTGTTCTGAGGTTTTACCAAAGCGTCTTTCACGTCCTGAAAAAACACGAAATGCGTGATCTAACTCTTCTATTGTAAATTCTGGCCACAACGTATCGGTAAAATATAATTCCGCATACGCAGCTTGCCACAACAAGAAGTTAGACAAACGGTAATCTCCGCCCGTGCGAATTAACAAATCAACAGCAGGTAGATCATTTAGACTGACATATTTATCAAATAAATCAACATTTATCTGATCTGCTTGAACTTTTCCAGCAAGTGCATCTTGAGCAATAAGCTTTGCAGCATGTGCCATATCCCACATTCCCCCATAGCTAATCGCAATGGTTAAAGTCATGGAATTAAAAGCTGCCGTTTTTTGCTCTGCGTATTGCATGAGATCACGCAACTCACTCGATAATCGGGCACGATCACCAATAAAACGTAACGAGATATTGAACTTTTCCATACGGGGTAATTGTTCATGAATTGTCTCTTCTAACAACTTCATCAACAACTCTACTTCGTATTGTGGCCGATTCCAATTTTCACTTGAAAATGCAAAAACCGTTAAAGCACGTACACCCTCTTTTTTGCAATGTTCAACAATAGGATCCAAGACATTTTTGCCTTCCCGATGCCCATCACCTTTTTGCATTTGCTTTTTTTTAGCAAAACGATTGTTGCCATCCATAATGATGGCAACATGTTGAGGAAGAAGCGATTCTTCTTGCAAGGTCATAATAGAATCAGACCTTCATCAATTCTGCTTCTTTCGCTGCAAGACGTTTATCAACCTCTGCAACATATTTATCAGTAATTTTCTGAATTTCATCCGATGCACGGCGATCATCATCTTCAGAAATTTCTTTTTCTTTCAATAATGCTTTGATATCACCTAATACATCACGACGGATATTACGAATCGCAACTTTGGCATTTTCAGCTTCCGCACGCGCAACTTTTTGCATATCACGACGAGTTTCTTCTGTTAATGCAGCCATTGGTACACGGATTGCATCAGCAGTAATAGGATTTAGTCCCAAACCCGCTTCACGAATCGCTTTATCAATTGCAGCAACCATTGAGCGTTCAAATGGTTGAACTAACAGCGTACGCGAATCTTCAAGCCCAATATTTGCCACTTGATTTAATGGAACATCAGAGCCGTAGTAAGAAACCATCACACCATTTAAAATTGATGGGTGCGCACGACCTGTACGAACTTTGGCAAAGCCTAACTCTAACGAGTCAAGCGACTTTTGCATACGCTGTTCGCTATCTTGTTTGAGATCGTTAATCATATGATCTTCCTTACTTATTCATTAGGTATTACAAAATATTTAAACATTAGTATAAAGAGCTTTATGGCTCACGTACATTAATTCGTAACGTGAGTACCCTCTTTTTCGCCCATTACGACAGAAAGTAATGCACCAGATTTGTTCATATCAAAAACTTGCAATGGCACATTGTGATCACGACATAAACAAATTGCTGTCAAATCCATCACACCAAGCTTTTCATCCAGCACTTGATCGAAAGTTAAATTGTCATATTTAACTGCATCATCATATTTGCTTGGATCTTTGTTATAAACACCATCCACTTTGGTCGCTTTCAAGATCAAGTTTGCCTCAATCTCGATACCGCGTAAGCAAGCTGCTGTATCTGTAGTAAAGAATGGATTCCCTGTACCGGCAACAAATACGCAAACTTCACCTTGACTCAAGTGACGAATCGCATCACGGCTTGAATAAGGCTCAACCACAGTACCGATTGATAATGCTGACATTAAACGTGTTCTAATATTACGACGCACCAATGCATCACGCATTGCCAAACCGTTCATCACTGTCGCTAACATACCCATCTGGTCACCCGTTACACGACCCACCAGACCATCTTTCTGTAGTTGGCTACCACGATACAAGTTACCACCACCAACAACGATACCCACTTGTACGCCTAAACCGACCAAGTGTGCAATCGAAAGCGACATCTGATCCAACACTTGGGCATCAATACCCATATCTTTATTACCCGCTAAAGCTTCACCCGAAAGCTTTAGCAAAATTCGTGCATAACGTGGATTTTTAGACGCTGACATACCTTTACTCCAAACCGACCAATCTCAAAGTTTTCTTAAATTTAATTCAATCTCAAGCAGATTTAATCTGAATTAACTTTGCAAACAAATCATATTCATCTGCATCCGTAATTTCGACTTCAAGCAAATCACCTGCTTTAATCACGCTCTTATCAATATCTTCAACAAAAACATTGCCATCAATTTCTGGTGCATCTGCATAGGAACGCGCAACAGCCACTGGAAATTCTTCTTCCAGACTGTCGACAAGCACCGTCATTGTCTGACCAATACGTTTTTGCAATTTGGCCGCAGAAATCGCCTGTTGAACTTCCATAAAACGCTCATAACGATCTTGCTTGATTTCTTCTGGCACATGATCAGGCAGATCATTCGCAGTTGCACCTTCTACAGGCGAATAAGTAAAACAACCAACACGATCAAGTTGAGCTTCTTTCAACCATTCTAATAAAATCTGGAAATCTTCTTCTGTTTCCCCTGGAAAACCTACAACGAATGTTGAACGAATCACCAATTCAGGGCATTTTTCACGCCACAATTTAAGGCGCTCTAATGTATTTTCACTATGAGCTGGTCGCTTCATCAATTTTAAGATGCGCGGACTGGCGTGCTGAAAAGGAATATCTAAATAAGGGAGGATTTTACCTTGCGCCATCAAGTCAATGGCAGCATCTACGTGTGGATATGGATAAACATAATGTAAACGCACCCAGATACCCAACTGTCCAAGTGCTTCACACATGTCATAGAACTTGGTTTTGACTGGCTGGCCATTCCAGAAGTCCAACTTATACTTGGTATCCACACCATAAGCAGAAGTATCTTGAGAAATCACCAAGACTTCTTTTACACCAGCACGTTTAAGTGCAGCTGCTTCATCCAATACTTTACCTACAGGACGAGAGACTAAGTCTCCACGCATGCTTGGGATAATGCAGAATGTACAACGGTGGTTACAGCCTTCTGATATTTTCAAATAGGCATAATGCTTTGGTGTTAAACGAACACCTTGCTCTGGTACTAAATCAATAAATGGGTTGTGTTTTGGTGGTGCAGGTACATATTCGTGTACTGCTTCCATCACATCTTGATAGGCAGCTGCTCCTGTAACCTTAAGTACATTGGGATGCATCTGGCGAATTTTGTCTTCATCTTTACCTAGGCAGCCCGTTACGATCACTCGACCGTTTTCGCTCATGGCTTCGCCAATGGCGTCTAAAGACTCTTGCACTGCAGATTCAATAAAACCACAGGTGTTAACAACAACCAAATCTGCACCGTCATAATCTGATGCAACTTGATAACCTTCAGTCTTTAACTGAGTTAAAATTCGTTCAGAATCTACCAATGCCTTAGGACAACCTAAAGATACAAAACCGACTTTGGGGGTCTTCATGAATCTGCGCTCCACTTGAATCGGCGTATTGTATGACTTTTCTTTGTCTTCGCATAGCAGCAAAGCCATCTCTTTGTGTAATGCACCAAAATACAACCAAAAATTTAAATAAAAACCAACAACGCACCAATTTGGAACATAATAAAATATTGAAATATGCAGATGTATGTGAAAAATACCGTATAAATCGATATTTCCAGAATTAAGTGATTGAAATTTAGTTAATAGAAAGTTGGCTTGTATTTTGCTTAAAGTACATTTTAGAAGTTAATGGCTCTTCATTAAAATTTATATTTATTGCGCCATTTTAAAACAGGACGATTCACAAATGGATCAACAGAACCCTATCGACTATCGACTTTTAGTAGATAATCTGACAACTGCCATATTATTGGTCGATAGTAAGCTTAATATTTTTTATTTAAATTCTGCTTGTGAAGCATTATTTGATATCAGCTTGCTGCGCGCTTCGGGTCAGCCTGTATTAAATTTACTACATGCGCATGATGACGCGTTCAACACTCATGAAGCTTTATTAAACACATTACAAAGTGGGCAGCATTATACCCGTCGCGAAGCAGTGATTAATGTAAATTTCAAACCCATTCATGTTGATTACACCGCTTCTCAACTTAATGCAGGTAAAAGCTATCACCCCTTACTGCTGATTGAACTCAATCCGATCGATCGGATGTTAAAAATTTCAAAAGAAGAAAATTTGGTTCAACAGCATCAAGTTGCACGACAACTGGTTCGCGGTGTGGCTCATGAGATCAAAAATCCGTTAGCGGGTATTCGTGGCGCAACTCAATTACTGGCACGTAGTTTAGGTGATGATAGCTATCGTGAGTTTACCGACATCATTATTAGTGAAGTTGATCGACTCACCAATTTAGCGGATACCATGCTTGGCTCGCGTCAACTTCCTAGTTACGAGCTGGTCAATGTGCATGAACCCTTGGAACGTGTTCGCTCACTGATCGCCAACCAGACCAAGAAAAAAATCAAGATTACCCGTGACTATGACCTGTCGTTACCCGATGTGATGGCAGATCGTGATCAGTTGATTCAGGTCATGCTTAACATCAGTGTTAATGCAGTACAGGCCATGACAGAAAATAAAGACTTTTTTATCGAGTCAGAGCCAGAACTTGCTCTAAGAACACGAATTCAGCGTCTCGTGACCATTAATGGCGTGTTAAATCGCTCAGCCGTTCGTATTGATATCGAAGACAATGGCCCTGGTGTCCCAGAAAGCATCCTCGAATCTGTTTTTTATCCACTGGTAACAGGGCGAGCTAAAGGCACAGGACTTGGCCTCAGTATTGCTCAAAATATTATGCATCAACATAACGGAATGATTGAGTGTCAATCAGTTCCAGGAAAAACCGTATTTAGCCTATATCTACCTTGGGAGTTAAACCATGTCACGAAATAAAATTTGGGTAATAGATGATGATCGTGCCATGCGCTGGGTACTAGAAAAAACGTTCAAAGAAGAAGGTTTTGATGTCACCAACTTTGAAGAAGCACAAACTGCACTGGAACGTCTGCATGATGATGCGCCAGACGTAATTCTTACCGATATCCGTATGCCTGGTATTGATGGACTAACCTTCTTATCCAAGGTTAAAAACACACATCCAGATTTACCTGTAATCATCATGACAGCACATTCAGATTTAGAATCTGCTGTATCAAGTTATCAAACAGGTGCATTTGAATATTTACCAAAACCTTTTGATATCGATGAAGCACTCGCATTGGTCAATCGTGCGATTTTGCATATCAATAAATTGCAACAACAAGAAGCCACCAAAGCAGCATCACCTTTACAGTCAACGGAAATTATCGGCGAATCACCAGCAATGCAGGAAGTTTTCCGTGCGATTGGGCGTTTATCGCAATCACATATTACGGTGCTTATTAACGGTGAATCTGGTACAGGTAAAGAATTAGTTGCTCATGCCTTACATAAACACTCACCTCGTCGTGCCAAACCATTTATTGCACTGAATATGGCGGCCATTCCCAAAGACTTGATTGAAACCGAGTTGTTTGGGCATGAAAAAGGTGCGTTCACAGGTGCAAACACCCAACATCAAGGCCGTTTTGAACAGGCCAATGGCGGTACGTTATTCCTTGATGAAATTGGCGATATGCCTTTTGAAACACAAACACGTTTACTCCGTGTCTTGGCAGATGGTGAATTCTACCGTGTCGGTGGACATATCCCTGTCAAGGTCGACGTACGTATCGTGGCTGCAACCCATCAAGATTTGGAAAAACTGGTGAATGAAGGACGCTTCCGTGAAGACTTATACCATCGTCTGAACGTCATCCGTATTCACATTCCAAAACTGTCACATCGTAGCGAAGATATTCCGATGCTGGCTCAGCATTTCTTGGCTCGTGCAGGAAAAGAACTTGGGGTAAGTCCTAAAATCTTACGTACTGAAACTACGGATTATATGCAACAGCTACCTTGGCCTGGTAACGTTCGCCAGTTAGAAAACACTTGCCGCTGGTTGACCGTCATGATCACTGGTCGTGAAGTTTATCCGGAAGATTTACCTGCCGAGCTCAAACAGGCATCAGTACAAAAAACCAGTGATGTCCAAACAATATCAGGCACTAGTCCAGCCTTAGTTGAGCGTATTGCAGTACACCACTGGGATGAGCTCTTAGGTCAATGGGCAATTCAAAAGCTTAAAAATGGTGAAATGAAGCTCCTAGATATCGCCACACCGATGTTTGAACGCACCCTAATCAATGCAGCATTACAGCAAACTCGTGGTCGCAAACGCCATGCTGCTGAGCTCTTAGGCTGGGGGCGTAATACCCTAACCCGTAAACTCAAAGAACTTGGCATGGATTCTACCGATGACGAGGAGGATGACGAAGCACGTTCTGCTTAGAAAGCATATTCATTCAAAGCGAGTACCCTGTTACTCGCTTTTTTTGTTCAAGTTGCAGTGTTCTTACGTATGCTTAAATTCATAGTCATACAATGGATATGGTTTTTGTTATACTAGGATTAACCCAACCAACCTAAAGTAGATAATGACTGATATTTGCTATCCGAGTTGCGCCAAACCTCAAACTCGTCGTGGAGAAGAACGTCGTCTTGCCTTATTACTATGTGCAAGCGATTTATTTCTAGAGAAAGGTTATGAAGCAGTTTCTTTGGATGATATCGTCAATCATGCAGGGGGCTCTAAAACCTCAATTTACAAATACTTTGGTAACAAAGAAGGTCTTTTTACCGCGATTTGCGATTATCGAAGAGAAGTATTTTTTAAAGGCGTCTGTTACCCTTATACACCAGAAACAAGTACTTTAAGAGATTACCTAATGCATACCCTGCAGCGTTTTTACCAACACATTATCCAACCAGAAAATATTGCCTTTATGCGAATGTTTACAGAACAGACGCAAAAGGACCCTCAACTTGCCCATTATTTCTACAATCAATGTGCTCTCAATATTCAAAACACGATTTCCTCTGCGCTTGAGCATGCTCATACAAATAATGAAATTTACTGTGCACAGCCACAGTTTTCTGCAACGATGTATTTTGGCATTTTAAGAGACGACGAATGGCGCAACTTAATGGGCTTAGACGTACCAGCCAATGATGCAGAAATTATTGATTATATTAACTATTCAGTAGATCTTTTTTTAAAAGCGCATCAAAAAGTCTAAATCTTTTGCATTTTTTCAGACGTATAGTATAGTAGTCAATTCTTTTTAATTCACCACTCGTCAAACAACAATTAATTATTGTTTTAATTCAATAATTATTGTGGGAGTAGCTATGGCGCTTCGGCATTTCCTAACTTTACGTGACCTATCTTCATTAGAGTTGCAACGCATTTTAGATCGTGCGCAAGAGCTTAAACGCATGCAACACAGCAACACGCTTTTTCAACCGTTTGCGGGTAAAGTTTTGGGAATGATTTTCGAAAAATCGAGTACACGTACCCGAATTTCCTTTGAAGCTGGCATCTGTCAATTTGGCGGGAGTGCAATTTTCCTCTCACCTCGCGACACACAATTAGGCCGTGGCGAACCTATTGAAGATTCTGCACGTGTGATTTCAAGTATGCTCGATATCGTGATGATCCGTACTTTTGCTCACGATATTGTTGAACGCTTTGCATCTTACTCAACAGTGCCTGTGATTAATGGCCTGACTGATGATCACCACCCTTGTCAATTGCTTGCCGACTTACAAACCTTTCAAGAACATCGTGGCAGCATTGAAGGCAAAACCGTAGCCTGGATTGGTGATGGTAACAACATGTGCAATTCATATATTGAAGCTGCACACCTCATGGGCTTTAAGCTTAAGATTGCAACACCTGAAGGTTATGAACCAAAGCCTGAATTCTTAGCTGAATTTGCAGATTGTGTAGAAGTATTTAATAAGGCCGAAGATGCTGCCGTTAATGCCGATCTGATTGTGACTGATGTCTGGGCCAGCATGGGACAGGAAGAAGAACAAAAATTACGAGAAAAGGCGTTTTTATCATTTCAAGTTAATGAAAAACTTATGGACTTGGCTCATCCTGATTGTCTGTTTATGCATTGTTTACCTGCTCATCGTGGCGAAGAAATTTCGGAACATATGCTAGATCACAAAAATGCTGTGGTTTGGGATGAAGCTGAAAACCGTTTGCATGCGCAAAAAGCCTTAATGGAATTCTTACTCAATGAGAATCTTAAAAAAGATTAAGTTAAAAAAACAGCATCATTGGATGCTGTTTTTTATTTGTGCGTTCTAAATTGAACACTGAAATAAAAACACTTATAGTAAGACCAGCCCTTTAGAATAAGTTTCTCATGATGTGAGAACTTCACTCAATATGCAGCGGACGTTATGACTTCACTTGAACAAGCCTTATCTCAAATACCAAACTTCTCTTTGGTGCATGAGCATCTGTTTAGCTCTGGTCAACCGACTGCCGAGCAATTACAACAAATCAAAGAGTATGGTTGCGGCACAGTCATTAACCTTGCAACCAGCCAATCTGACAATCATCTGGCTAAGCAAGACCAGATCTGTCTAGATTTGGGATTAAACTATATTCACATTCCAATTGGTTGGGATATACCTTGTTCTGAACAATGCTTATTTGTTTTAGACCTGATTGACCATCTGGTGCAAAACGAAATCATTTGGCTGCACTGCAATGACAATATGCGTGTCAGTAGCTTGATGTACCTCTATCGCCAGTTCTATATGAATATCGACCTACCAACAGCACAAGAGCTGTTACATCAAGTTTGGGAACCCAACGAAACATGGACCGGTTTAATTCATAGCATTACTTTACAACTGCAAGGTCGTAAAGCAACGCAAGAACTAGAACAATCATTGATTAACAGCAATCATTTTGCTTGATGTGAAATCAAAACCGTTGCGGTCGCCAAAATCCCTTCTTGGCGACCTGTGAAACCAAGTTTTTCCGTTGTTGTGGCTTTAATACTGATTTGAGTTACATCAACATCCAATACATCTGCAATACTCTGGCGCATTTCCAGATTATGTTTAGCCAACTTAGGACGCTCACAAGCAACGGTAATATCAGCATTATTGAGTTGATAACCACGATCTAGAATCAATTGATAGACATGTTTAAGCAACAAGCGACTGTCAGCACCTTTGTATTCTGGATCGGTATCTGGAAAGTGCTGTCCAATATCACCCAATGCCAAAGCACCCAGTAACGCATCACTTAATGCATGCAACACCACATCACCATCGGAATGCGCCTTTAAACCATGCGTATGTGGAATTTGAATACCGGCTAAAGTAACAAAATTACCTTCTTCAAATGCATGTACGTCAATCCCTTGTCCAATACGAATTTGAGCAACCATATGATTTTCCTTTTACAATATACTGAACAAATCTTGTATTCAGGCTTTCTATTTCGCTATAGTACGTTGAGCAAATTAGACTGAAAGTATAAGTGATTATGCTGTTTAACACTGTAAGAAATCAATTAAAGAAATCTGGCTACATCATCACATTGAGTTGTTTTTGCTCAACATTTACCTATGCCGAAGCAATTGACTGCACGAGCAATGATTTAAACGCCAATAAAATCTGCTCTAAACAATATAAAGAGCAGCGTTTGAAGCTGAATACCAAGTTTCTGACTGCCTATTTAGTAACAGACGCCCCACTACAGTTATTACACGATACACAAAGCTTATGGCTAAATCAGGTACAACAGTGCAAAAGTAAAAATTGTTATCAACAGCAATTTGATGCACGTTTAGACGATTTAAATTTTTATACCTCAATGAATCAAACATTGACACAGCATTATTTAAAATATGAACACGGTAAACTAGCAGCGCAACCTGTTCATTTACAGATTCACCAGCTCGATAAAGACAAACTTAAAATCGAAGGAACGGCCTATCGCAATCCGAATAACCGTCTAGAAACCCAAACGCAGTCATTGCTCGCCTATAGTACGCCTGAACAAAGAAGCCAAATCATTGATAATGAAAAAAAATGCCAATATCAATTGGACTTCCAGAAAGCACTGTTAATTGTTAAATCTGAGCAAAAAGATTGCAGTCGCTTTACAGGTATTTACCGCTTATACGACTAATCCAAACACGACAAAGCCGATGTTTTCACATCGGCTTTTTTATTCAGCTTGGAAATTTTTGTGCAATTTCCTGACTGATCAATACGGCTGTTGCGGCAGAGAGTGTCCAGCCTAAATGTCCATGTCCCGTATTATAAAAGACTCTTGGTTGCTTACCTTGTCTCACCACAGGCAACATATTCGGCATCATGGGACGTAAACCCGCCCATGGAACCACATGTTCCGTTGAAATATCAAAGTTCTGGTTTACCCAATTAATTAAGGGTTGAATACGATCTGCACGAATGTCTCTGTTGTAACCGTTAAACTCAGCTGTTCCCGCAATACGTAAACGGTCTGCACCTAAACGTGAGGTCACGATTTTTGCACTCTCGTCGAGCAAACTCACCCAAGGTGCATTATTTACGCTGCGCTCATCTTTGAGCTGTACGGTAATCGAATACCCTTTGACTGGATAAACATTGACACTGTCCCCAAGCATATCGGCCAGTTGATAGCTTCCGACCCCCCCACAGACTAAAACCAGATCAGCAATAATTTCAGTAATCCCATCCGCAGTTGGATTAACATTTTCCGAGCTATTTTTACAGTGAACAATCGCTTTGTCTTGGCTAAATTTAATATCAACAACATCAAGGCCAAAACAATATTTCACACCATATTGCTGTGTTCTTTCCGCCAACCCGACAGAATACTTATGGATATCACCAGTTGCGTCACCGGCAGTGTAATATCCGCCATAATAGTCACCTGTTAATGTCGGTTCGATGGCTTTCATTTCTTCAGGAGTTATCGCATTCCGTTCTAGTTTCCCTTCAACCAATACATCATTGACTTGCTTGGCAATTTGGTAATCTTCTTTAGTGTGATACATATGCAAGATGCCACGTTTTTCCAAGTCAAAAGAAATATTTTCCTTTTCAGCAACCTCAAACAAACGTTGTCTTGCCAACAAGGCTAAACGCACTGTTTCAATGGTATTGGCTTTATAATTTTTAATATGCGTCAAAAACTCAATCAGCCAGCGATACTTGTGCACACTAAAAGATGGGTTGAGCAATAATGGTGCATCTTTCTTACTCATCCATTTGATACCTTTGAGTACCGTTGCTTTTTGGTTCCAGACTTCCGCATTGCAGGCAGATAATTGCCCACCATTGGCAAAAGAGGTTTCCATAGCTGGAAACAGATGGCGATCAATCACCGTCACCTCATAACCCAATTTAATTAATTCATAAGCAGACGTTACACCCGTAATCCCCGCACCAATTACAACAACATGTGGCATAGCAAACTCCTAGAAATGCATCACATTTCTTAATGCATAGCCCCATCTGTCATGGTACCTGAGAGTTTCGGCAGATGATTACCAATTAACCATTAAGCCTTCCCCTTCGGTGAGTGTTTGTCGTAGAAGAATAAAGTTGTCGTATATTTCTACAAGTTGAGCACTGCTCTCCAGATTGTATTTCTATTATTACAGTCCTTCTGCCTGAGAGTTTCCGGGGTCGTTGCTCCTTCGGCGAGTTCATTGAAGAACTTCTCTCCCGCAATAATATTTATATCCCTATAAGCAATATATATGCCGCTTAAAAATACAGACACTAAATTCTTGTAATTGTTTGTAGACGGAAATTTGTTCTATTGGGCTAAAGTTAAGATCATAAAAAAGCAGGCTGACAGCCTGCTTTAAATAATTAAAACTTGCATTGCAAAATTTGATCTGGGAATTGTCCCTTCCAAAGCTCCCGCAATGTCGGTAAATAGAATTTTTCCCCAATCATCACCAGTTCAGCATCAATCAGTGCATGAATCTCATGCATCAACACATAATCTAAGGCAATCAACGATAACTGTGGTTGAGTTTGGGCGATGTGTTTACGTTTAATTTGAGCCTTTTTAACTAACTCATTGGCAAAGTTTTTATCTTTATAGGTGGTAATCGCGCTTAAACGTAGCTCGATGATGCCCCAGCCCTCCAATAGTTTTTTAAAAACCTCAAAGTCTTTTGACGTCGCTTCCCAAGTCACATTTTCCAAATTATTGTCTTCTGGCAATACAGGCAAGAGTAAGTCTGCCGTACTTGGAAAAATTTTCTTTAAATTCAACAGAAACTTAACAGGATTTTCATTTGGAAGATCAGAAAATTGGATGTTGGTTTTGGTATCTGTTAAATAGATAGAGAGCATCAAAAAAATCCTAAGGTAAAATGCTGTTTTATATAAACTTAATTTCAGCTCTGCACAGTGTTGGCAAAACAAAAAAGATAAAAACAGAAGAAGATGATCATTCTAACAATTATGACAATTTATTCAATGTTAGTTTCGCTCTAAAGACTTTCCTCTACACATTAAGTAGCTCCTACAAAATCATAATCTCAAGCATAGAACATAGTCAAAGAGAGATCTTTGACCTTAACCAACTGCCTACCACATCATGGAGAATAATTATTTACATCATCATCGTGTAGCAGATACATAAAAGTTTGCTATCCGTTCTCTACCTTTGGAATAATAGAACTGACCATGCAGGTCAGTTCAAAATTACTCATTTCACAGCTTTTTTAAGATTAAAAAAATGTGAAATATCTATTAATTCAATAGGCTTTAAAACAATGGACATCATTTACTGATTACCTTATGTCCGTTCTGAATAGGCTTTGTAGGAGTTAATCAAAGTGATTAAGATCAAAGAATTGATAATGTCTGAACGTATAGTCTTAGATAAATCAAAACTATTAGATACATTAGACAGCACATCCATTTCATTAAAAAATAAACTTGTATTTCTACCTTTTATCGCCCATTTCGTTATGAACTTTGGTGACTTTAATAAATATGTATTGCCATTTAAAGCACCAACAAATGAATTGGAAAATCTCGTAAACATACATGCAGCAGAAGATGCCGAACATTGGATTTGGTATGTGCATGATTTAGAAAAACTAAGCTATGATCTTCCTGAAAAATTTACGACAACTTTAAAAAAATTATGGTCAAAAGAAAATGAAGAAAACCAAATCCTTTTTTTCGAGTTAGTCCATTTAGTTCACAACCAACCAGCCAATATTCGACTTGCAATTATCGAAGCAATCGAGATTACAGGTCATATCATCTTTTCAAAATTGAGAGATATCACCCAACATTCTAATTACCAGTTAAGTTATTGTGGAGACATCCATTATCATAAAGAAACAGGTCATACCATTGGAGCTGAAGAAAAAATCATAGATCAGCTAACCTTCTCAACATATGAAAGTGAAATTGCAATTCAATCTATAAAACAAGTCTTTAAAGCATTTAGTCGCTGGTATCAGTACTTGGATTTCCTTATTTGTACACATCATAGATCCTGACCAACTATAGTACTTAATATCTCTATTTTATAAAGAAATCCCTCTATTCAAGAGGGATTTTTTATTCAGGAATCAAGCTTACTTACTATTTGGAGAAACCATATTTTCAGGTTTTACCACCTCATCAAATTGCGCTTCGGTAACCAGTCCGAGTTCAACTGCAACCTGTTTTAAGGTTTTATTCTCCTTATACGCAGTTTTCGCAACTTTAGCCGAATTCTCATAGCCAATAACAGGATTAAGTGCCGTGACTAACATCAAGGAATTATGCAGGAAGTAATCAATTTTTTCACGGTTTGGTTCAATTCCAACCGCACAATGATCATTAAAGCTATTACATGCATCACCCAATAACTGAATTGATTGCAATAAGTTGTATGCAATCACAGGCATAAACACATTGAGCTCAAAGTTACCCGAAGCCCCTGCAACGTTGATCGTAGTGTCATTCCCTAAGACTTGTGCAACAACCATGGTCATTGCTTCGCTCTGCGTGGGATTGACTTTGCCAGGCATAATACTCGAACCAGGTTCATTCTCTGGAATACGGATTTCACCAAAACCACAGCGTGGGCCACTTGCCAACCAACGAATATCATTCGCGATTTTATTTAAACTTACTGCTAGCGTTTTTAATGCGCCTGATGCAAACACAGCGGCATCACGACCTGCCAAAGCCTCAAATTTATTCGGTGCCGTGACAAATGGTAAGCCTGTAAGTTCAGCCAACTGCTCAGCTGCTTTCACTGCATAGTCAGGATGTGCATTCAATCCAGTTCCCACAGCTGTACCACCTAACGGTAACTCATACAAACCTGCAAGCGCTTGCTGTAAACGTTTTAAGCCATGTTCCAGCTGCGACACATAACCAGTAAATTCTTGCCCTAAGGTCAAAGGGGTTGCGTCTTGCAAATGCGTCCGCCCAATTTTCACGATATCATCAAATTCTTTTGATTTACGTTCCAGAGTAGCCTTGAGTTTTTCAACAGCAGGAATCAGTAATTCATTAATTTGGATACTGGCTGCAACATGAATTGCAGTTGGAAAAGAGTCATTGGTCGATTGTGCACGATTGACATGGTCGTTTGGGTGTACTGGTTTCTGTGCTCCCAATGCCTGCCCTAATTTCTGATTAGCAATATTGGCAATCACCTCATTACAGTTCATATTGCTTTGTGTGCCTGAACCTGTTTGCCAAACCACCAAGGGAAATTGTGAATCCCATTGTCCAGCAATCACTTCTTCAGCAGCACCAACAATATACTGGCTCAAATCTTCAGGCAGTTGTTTTAACTCAGCATTGGTCATTGCAGCAGCTTTCTTGACCAACCCCATTGCACGAATCATCGCCCGCGGTAAGCGCTCCTGACCAATCTTAAAGTTTTGTAGACTCCGTTGCGTTTGCGCCCCCCATAAAGCGTCATTGGGTACTTCAATTTCGCCCATTGTGTCGTGTTCAATTCGCATTTGCATAAACAACCTCTGCTCTATTTGGTTAAAGTTCTCACGGGCTGAAGCAAGGTGATGCTTTGGCTAGTAGCCATTATCCTAATCAAAGCAGATATAATTGTAAATAAGAATCATTATCTTAATTACCTTTTAAGGTATTTAAATAGAACCGCCATTCATCTTCAATCATCACAGTCAAAGGTCGCTTTGGAGACCAATTCAATACCTTCTCTGCTTTCTCTAAAGCTGCCCCGAGTTGCGCTATTTCTTGATGTTGAAAAACCGCTGGTTGAGTATTCACTTTTGTTTGCGTCACCTTTTCAATTTCATTCAGCAAAGTTTGAATCGATGTCAGTTGCGAATGTGCAATATTGAATGACGCTAAGCAATTATGTTGTGACTTCAGCCAATTCAATGTTTTTAGGATTGCCTCGCATGCATCCAAAACATGTAGGAAACTTCGCTCAACCGTACCATCAGCCGTTGCTGCCTGATTTTGCAATTCAATATATTCGCGTTGCATCGCTGCAACCTGTAAGGCCAAAGGCACAATATTTTTGGGTAATTGCGTAACAAATTCACCTAAAACACCATGTTCAAATGCACCCACAATATTCGATAAACGCAAGTTCACAATACGCCATTCAGGATCGACTTTATAAGTATCAGCAATAATATCTTCGACCATTTGCTGTGATCGAACATAGGGATTCGGGTAGCTATAATTAAACTTGGTTTCTTCAGATAGTTTCGCATCTGATTGGCCATATACAGCCAAACTCGACAGATTAATTAACTGTCTAACCCCCATTCGCTGCATAGCTCTTAATAAGCTCATTATGCTACTGACGTTGTCATTATAATATTCCAGCGGTTTTAACACAGATTCTTCTAAAGATTTAAAACTGGCTGTATGAATCACTGTATCAATTGAATATTGTTCGAATACTTTATTTAGAGCTGGTGTATTACGGACATCCAGTTTCGCAAATGGAATATACATGCCTGAAATATATTCGAGCCGCTCTAAGGTCTGTAAGGTTGAATTGGCTAAATTATCCACAATAACAATTTCTTGACCATGAGCCAACAGACTCAAAGCTATATGCGAACCAATAAAGCCTAAACCACCTGTCAGCAAAATCATTGTATACTTACCTTCCTTTAAATCTATCCATCATTATTTTTGCCTACTACGACCATAGTGAATATTCAATGAGTACACTACTGCTAATTACTTCTGCGCCTACGTCAATTTTGGCTTGGCATGCTTTTGGTTTAGCTCAAGCCTTACAAAATAAGCATGAAGAACTTCAAGTCTTCTTTTACCAAGATGGTGTTCAGGTTGCGAATGACTTACAGTGGTTTCCTGATGATCAACGCAATCTAAAACAAGAATGGCAAAAGCTCGGCATTCGACTCCCTGTCTGTGTCAGTGCTGCCCTTGCTCGGGGAATCACTGATGCGGACAATGCAAAGCGCCATTCACTCCAACATTACAACTTAGCCAAAGGCTTTGAACTGGTTGGTCTTGGTGAGCTTGCTGACGCAGTACAAAGCTGTTCTCGTTTAATTCAATTTTAATTTAAGTTCTTTACTACAGTGTTGCTTTGAAAAGGTAAATTGTGTGAAATCTGTACTCGTCATCCTAACGCAACCTAACTTAACAAGTTTGCAAATCAATGAAAGCTTGTCCGCAACTATGGTTTTAGCAACCTTTGGTATTTCTGTCAAAGTATTATTAAAGTGTGCGGCAATTAACCTATTGGACAATAAGTTAGAATTTGATCAACTTAAACATGAGTTTAAAATTGCAGCCAATATGGTTGAAAGTTTTGAGTTCTATGATTTGACTCCAATTTTAATTGAATATGAAAATCAAGAACTGAGAATCATTAAAAATACAGATCAGGAGATCGAATTCATTGATCTCAATCCAGAGTTTATCCAGTCATTTGATCATATACTATACTGGTAAGGTGTTTCATTATGGAAAAAACAACGCTCTTTTTAGTCCAATCTGCAACAGAACAGCTCTGGTCTGACTTAGTAAAAATGGCACAATCTGATGACTATATTGTGATTATGGGTGATGCAGCAATTCAGGTGTCTGCATTAATTACAGCAACTTATCATCACATTTATTGTTTAAGTAATGAGCACAATCTTCTTAATGATGAAGTTAAAGACAAAATTCAGGCAATCGATTATGCCCAATTTGCAGAGCTCAGCTTAAAATTCAAACGTTGTGTTTCTTTGAAATAATATTTCTTTCATTCATTTTTTATTTTTTAGGCTATTTTATGCAGTTAGAATTAGACCAAGACGGCCATTTAGTTGATTACAGCATTTGGGATCAAAACGTTGCTCAAGAGTTGGCAAAGTCTTTAGATTTACAATTAACGGATTGGCATTTTGAGATTCTTTATGCTGTAAGACAGTTCTATCAACAATTTGGTCATTCACCTGCAACACGTCCACTCATTAAGTTTTTAATGAAAACTGTTAATGCTGAAATTGATAATGCCTTGTTGCAGCAGAAGTTTAATACAGGTTTAGTCGCTCGTCATTTAAGCCGTTTAGCGGGTGTACCTAAACCTGCAAATTGTCTATAAGCTATGTATATGCATGAGCATCATGCATATTTTTTGGCGAAAGCAACACAAAGGATTACTGCAACCGTCACGGCGAACATCGCTGCACTGACTTGTTCATGCAATAAGACAGCGGCAATTGCCAAACCAAAGATAGGTTGCAGCAGTTGTAACTGACCAACTGTGGCAATCCCCCCTTGTGCCAAGCCCTTATACCAGAAGAAAAAACCGATCAGCATACTGAATAAAGACACATAAGCTAAACCTAGTTTTGCCGATGTTGAAACTCCAGCAAAGTTTGCAGGCATATACAAATAAGAGAGAAGTAGCATGATCGGTAAGGTAATAATCAACGCCCAGCAAATGACTTGCCACCCCCCTAAATGTTTCGATAGCTTACCCCCTTCGGCATAACCAAAAGCACAAAGCAAAATCGCCAAGAGCATGAACGTGTCACCATAATTAAATGCCCAGCTCCCTGTTTGAATCAGCATATAACCAAAAACCAGCATCCCACCTAAAATAGCGAATAACCAAAAAGCTAAATTTGGTCTTTCTCCACCTCTTAACACGCCAAAAATCGCAGTTGCCAGTGGCAATAAACCCACAAAAACAATGGTATGTGCAGCACTAACATATTGAAGTGCCAAAGCCGTAAACAGTGGAAAGCCAACCACCACTCCCAGTGCAACATAAAATAATGGCAGCCAATCTTTGCGCTCTGGTAACTGCTGACGCGATAATAAAATCAAGGCCAAACCAAGTAGTCCAGCAATCGTAGCACGGGCAGCTGTTAAAAAGGTGGGACTAAAGTCCATGACTGCAACACGTGTTGCAGGTAACGACCCTGCGAAAATAATTACACCAATCAGACCATTGAACCAGCCGCTATTTAAAGTTTTCATTTATTTTCTCCAAATCCACATGGAGAATTTAAACTGTGATATGGTTTAAATACCACACACAGTACAGTACAATTTCAAATAACTGTATTGGTTATTTTACCCATACAGTTAAAGATGCTCTCATGAAAAGTACTAAAATTGATTTTGTAATCCAGCATATTCAGGAACAAATAAAAAACCGCTCATTACTACCCGGCTCACGTTTACCCTCAGTCCGTGCTTTGGCTACTGTACTTCATCTATCTGTCTCAACAATCGTTGAAGCCTATGAACGCCTTGCTTCTCAAGGCATTATTGAGGCAAAAACAGGTTCAGGTTTTTTTGTTGCAGGACCACTTGCACCTTTATCCATCTCTGAAATTCATCCCAAAATCGATCGGAGTATCGATCCACTCTGGATTTCAAGACAAGCCCTCGAAGCAAAACAAGGTGTTTTAAAACCGGGCTGCGGTTGGTTACCTGATGACTGGATGCCACATGAAAATATTCGTAAAGCCATTCGTAAAGTATCCAAAGCTCCTTCAAACACTTTGACGAATTATTCAACGCCATTAGGCCTAGCACCTTTACGTGAATTACTCTCACGTAGAATATTAAGCAAAGGTATTGAAGCACAACCCAATCAAATTTTATTGACAGACTCGGGCACACAGGCTATCGATTTAATTTGTCGTTATTTTCTCAAACCGAATGATGTGGTTTTAGTGGATGACCCTTGTTATTTTAACTTCCATGCATTGCTGAAAGTTCATCAAATCCAAATCATTGGTGTGCCTTACACGCCTGCAGGGCCTGATCTGGAAGCTTTTGCTCAAGCCATCAAAATCCATAATCCACGCCTCTACATTACCAACTCAGGTATTCATAATCCAACGGGAGCGGTATTAACCGCATCAACAGCGTATCAAGTCTTAAAACTGGTTGAACAGTCTAATCTGGTGGTGATTGAAGATGATATTTTTGCAGATCTAGAACGACATAGCGCCCCTCGTCTGGCCGCATTAGACGGCTTATCCCGTGTCATTCATATTGGTAGTTTTTCTAAAACATTATCAGGTTCTGTCCGTACGGGCTATATTGCAAGCCAATCAGAATGGATCGAGGACTTGGCTGATATCAAAATCGCAACCTGTTTTGGGGGTAATAACCTCTCTTCAGAAATTCTGTATGCCGCATTGACCGATGGTAATTACCGTAAATACCTAGAAGAGCTAAAAATACGCTTGGCCAAAGCAATGGACGCAACAGTGAAGCAACTTGAGAAACTCGGAATCAACGCATGGGTTAAACCATCCGCTGGCATTTTCTTGTGGTGTAAATTACCTGAACATTTTGATACCGCACGTATTGCGCAGAATTGCTTAGAGCATGGTGTGATTCTGGCTCCGGGCAATGCGTTTAGCCAAAGTCAGAATTTTAAGAATTTTATTCGTTTTAATGTAGCACAATCACTTGAGCCTAAAGTCTTTGAGGTTCTATCCCATGCCATTCAGCATGAAATAGAACAACAAAGGCGATAAGCAAATCATGCTGTTTTCTGCTTTTGTTCAATAAAGGCAAAATAGCCTGGACCTGCCGCGACTCGTACATCTTTAGCGTGAATCGGTTGATTACATTCAGAACAGACCACTTTGGGATTAACTTTTCGCCCGCAACTTTTATGCGTAAATTCAACGGGTTTACCTAACCCCATATCCATCCACTTATCGGCCCATTGCACCATAGAAAGAATAATTGGATAAAGGTCTAAGCCCTTATCTGTGAGTTGATATTCAAAACGCTCCTGACGATCGACATAAGGTACTTTGGTTAAAATCCCATGCTCCACCAAGCGCTTTAAACGCTCTGAAAGTACATGCCGCGTCAACCCTAGACTGCGCTGAAAATCATCAAAGCGACGTATACCCATAAATGCATTTCGCAAGATGAGCATTGTCCAACGATCACCCAACACTGAGAGCGTCCTCGCCACTGAACATGGCTGGTCGCCAATTTCATCCCATTTCATTATTATCACCTAATCATTTTTTTAAAGTTTTATTTAAAAGACATCAATGTCTTGAACCGTCATGTTTAGAAACTAAACAATATAAAATATACACTAAATCACCTTATCCATCAGATGCAATATTGGCACTAGGCTAAAAGTACCAATATTCAGTCATTTTACATAAATTCATCAAAACAATTTAGTTATGAATGAATAGCCCAGCAAGGATTTGTCCTACTTCCAGTTTGGTATTGGCGGGGATACGGACCAGACTATTGGCCTGCATTAAATTACTCAACATATGCGATTGCTGTTTCGCCAAGCTTTGGAACTTGAGTTGCCCTTGATCAAAATAAGCCTGCATTCTTAAAAAACGTTCACGTGCATCCGATTTTAAATCATGAGTGAGCACACCGCTCAACCATTGCAAGGGCTGGCGTTGGTTTTGCAAGGCATCTAATAAAGCTTTGCCATAGACTTGCATACACACATACACCGCTGCTGGATTACCCGGTAAACCCAATAAATAGCAACTATGATCTTGATCTGTATACTCAGCAAAGAACAGTGGCTTACCCGGTTTTTGCTTCACTTTCCAGAAGATTTGTTCAAAACCCGTTTCAAAAGCGCATGGCCGAACAAAATCATAATCGCCAACGGAAACACCACCCGTGGTAATGATCAGATCATATTGCTGTTTTAGGCGCTCAAAACATTGCGTGACTTGCTCAGTCTCATCGGCAATATGCAAAATTTCCGCATCGATACCATAGTCTTGCAACCAAGCTTTTAATAATGGCCCATTGGCATCAAACACTTTCCCTGTCTGCAAATCTTCAGGCGTTTCTGCAACTTCATCCCCAGTAATGACCACAACCACTTTAGGTGATTGAAACACATCGATGCTTTGTACCCCAGCCATACTGAGTGCTGCAAGTGCACCAATATTGATGCGCTGCCCAACATCTGCCAGTGGCTGACCTCGTTGCACTTCTTCACCGACAAAACGGATATCCGCTTGCGCTGAAATATGTTCAGTCAATCGAATGGTTTGATTGGCTTCAATCGCGACGATTTCTTGCCGAGCAACATGTGTTGTTCCCTCAGGAGTTTTCCCACCAGTGAAAATACGAATTGCTTGCCCATCTTGGAGCTGATGCTCAGACTCACTGCCTGCCTTAATTTCACCCATCACGTCATATACCGTGTCCTGAAGCTTCTCAACAGAACTATTCAGGGCATAGCCATCCACTGCACTTTGCGAAAAACTCGGTAGATTGACATTGGAGTTGATCGATTTGGCGAGATAACGATTCAGTCCATCGGCTAAAGGCAATGTCTCAATTTTTAAAGCTTTAGGCTGGGTTTGCACCAATGCCAATGCTTCATCAATACTAATCAGACCTTTTTCGGCACCACATCCAGACATTATTCATAACCTCCCGGATGGGGTAGATCACGACAGACATCAAAAATATGCACCAGTGCAGGCAAAATTGCCGCCATGGATTCGCTTGCGCCGCCACGGCTTCCCGGTAAGGTCACCACCAATGAACGGTCAATAAACCCGGCAACACCGCGAGACATCGCCGCATAAGGTGTACGTTTTTGCCCAAATGAGCGTGCTGCCTCCATTAAGCCATCAAGTTTGCGCTCTAATAGTGGCTCTAGGGTATCCACGGTAATATCGCGCTTGCCAATACCTGTTCCACCTACTGTCATAATACAGGCATAAGATTTGGTCAGTTCCAGAACCAGATCTTTAAGCTGATCAGCTTCATCTGGCAAGATTTGATAATGAATTGGATCAAAGCCCGCTTCAGTCAAAGTTTCTACAACCGATTTACCTGCGGTGTCTGGTTTACGACCTGCTGCAACCGTATCTGACAGTACAATTACTGCCGCTGAAACAGGTTGACGTAAAGTGCGTTTAAAGTGTGATTTACCGCCTTTTTTCTTGAGCAATTTGCATTGATCCAGACACAGTTCTTCGGGCTCACAATGCGGCTTAAGCATGTCATACAGTGTTAAACCCGCTAGGCTTGCAGCGGTTAGCGCTTCCATTTCTACGCCTGTAGGGCCAATCGTCTCAACCGTCGTCAGAATCACCACATGATCATCATGTAGGTCATAATCAACATCGGCGCGGTAGATCGGTAATGGATGGCAGAGTGGAATCAACTCATCCGTACGTTTAGCCGCTAGAATCCCTGCAATACGAGCCGTTTTTAAGGCATCACCTTTTTCAGTATTGCCATCTCGGAGTAACTGAATGCAATGCGCAGGGGCATGTAAAATCGCTTGTGCTTCTGCAACACGATAACTCTCGGGTTTCATCCCAACATTTTTCATTTTAACTTCCTGACGCTTTATTCGTGTGTATGCTCATGGCTACAATTTTCATGGTGATGCTCGGGTAAATCCCTCTTTAATAAAGGGGGACTTAGGGGGATTTTCGCTTGAACATTATCGGTTTGATCTTTACGAATACAGCAACCTTCGACATATTGACTGGTTCCATCCATAAAAAATTCTTCTTTCCAGATCGGCACTTCATGTTTGACCCGCTCAACCGCCTCTTCACAGGCTTGAAAAGCTTCACGGCGATGTGCTGCGTAGGCTATGGCAATAATCGCCGTTTCACTGACATCCAAATAGCCAATCCGATGCATCACCCGAACATAAGAGACCTGATATTTTTCTTGGATTTGCTGTTCAATCTCACGAATCATTTTCTCAGCAACAGGTGTATAAGAGGTATATTTTAAAGCTTTAACTGCTTTACCTTCATGGTGATTGCGGACCGTGCCAATAAAAATATCAATCCCACCACATTCAGGAAAGGACTGAATCGGATCAACAGAATCAAGGCTTAAAGCCTGATCTTGTACTCTGGCAAATTCACGCATGTTTAACCTCCCGCTACAGGTGACAACAACACCAAGGTACAGGAAGTTTCTAAAGCGGTTTGGCGTGTAATAATATCTTCGCCTATCGCACAGGCACATTTTTCCATGGCATGATTTGCCTCTGGATAAAGCGTCACAATATGTGCCAATACATCTTTGACCATTCGGTCTGCTGCAAACTCAAATGCCAGTGGCTTTGGTAATAACCTTTCGATTGCCCCAAACGCTTCTATTTTAATCTCAATGGTTTGCATATGTTCTCCAGACCACTTTTATTTAACCACCCAGCATATGCATGCTGATTTTACGTGCTTGTTGATGCTGTAGTGCATGATAGCCTTTGGCCTTATGCCAAATATAAGGCTTAATTTTCTGATCAAGCTGTTGTAATGCGTGCTGTTTAATATCCGGATTGGACTGCTTAGCAGCTTCTAAATCAGTTTTGATATTAAGCCCTTGTTGCGCAAATAAACAGTTGTAGAGTTCACCCTGAGCGGTCAAGCGGATGCGATCACAATCGCCACAAAAAGAATGCGTGATGGTTGAAATGATGCCCAGTTGATATTGACCATCCAGTTGGTAGATCCGTGCAGGCTCATGCTGCTGTTGCAAGACTTGAATATCATAATAAGGTTTGAGCTGCGCTAGAATTTCAGCCTCACTCACCACCGCTTGATTGGTCCAATGCTGATCGCCATCCAGTGGCATAAACTCAATAAAACGTAATGGAATGTTATGCTGTTTTGCCCAGCATACCATCGGCAAAATCTGGTCATGGTTTTGACCCTGCATCAAAACACAATTGATTTTGAATGGAAGCCCTGCTTGTTTTGCTGCTTCAATACCATTCAATACAGGGCTAAGCTCTTTTTTAGTCAGTTGTTTAAATTGAATCGGGTCAAGACTATCCAGACTAATATTCAGATCATCCAAGCCCGCTTGCTTCAATTGTTCCGCATACTTCGCTAAATAATGACCATTGGTGGTGATTGAAATGCGTTTAAGTCCCAAAGCCCTGAAAGCTTGTAAATCCCGAATAAAATGCACCACACCTTGACGCATAAGGGGTTCCCCCCCTGTGATACGAATATTTTCAATCCCTTGTTGAACCATATATTTGCAAAATATTAATAAGGCTTCAAAACTCAGTAAATCGTGCTTTTTCATCCATTGCGGATGCTCAGGCATACAATAAACGCATTTAAAATTACAGCGATCCGTCACCGAAATCCGTAACTTACGCTTAATACGACCATACTGATCTTGCAAGATCGGTAAGCTCGTTTCAGGTCTCTCATGCTTCATCATACGCACTCATTTTGTGAATCTTTTACTGGGTTTAGCACAGCTTCTGTGCATCCTTGTTGTACGCATCACAGTGAATTATTTTTATAGCAATAATTATTCCAATCCCATAGCAACTTTATGATGATGTTACTTATTTAATTGAATCAGTCTGTTTCAATCTACAAAGAAAAATAGCGCCTGTCAGCATATTTTTGTTCAGTTTATATTGCACCCATTGCAAACATGATTTAAGCAACATGTAAGAATTTGGTGCATTTCAACAGAAATATCAATAGGCTAATGGTCTAAGTTGTGAGCCGCTCCAAACGTACAGGCACATATTTATGATAGGGTGTCTTGGACAATGGATCGCAATGTTGAGAAGAAGTAAGACGATTCAATTGTGGCCCAATCGGTTCTCCACCCCGATAGCGTAATCCATATCCATGCGGCAACGATACCACGCCTTTCCGCATGCCCTCATCAAGTTCAACCGTGACCTGAATCTTGCCATGCTCAGAAATACAGTGCAGCATCTGTCCTGTTTCGACCCCAAAAATCTGCGCATCCTCAGGATTGATCCTTAAACGCCCTTCTGCATCGACTTTATGCCAAGCAGGATCACGATAAATTTGATTGGCGTTATAACTACGACGTTCACCCGCGAGCAAAATAAAGGGATATGCATCAGTTAAAGTCAAAGACCGTTGTTTTAACTGAGCTAACTCGATAAACATTTCAGGAATTGCCAAACGAATTTTCTTATCTTTATAGGCGATCAATTCCCAAACATCGGCATAGTCATGTTGTGATAACACCACGCCTGAGCGTTGCTGCAAAATGTTCTGGAATAACTTAACACCTAGGTTTAAACGATTACCAACATAGCCTGCTTGTTTTACCGCTTGGTAATGTTGAGCTGCATATTGCATACATAAGGGTAATAGCAAGGCAGTTGATGCAGCATCATTCGGCAACGTTTTGCCTAAGGTTCGATATACAATTGACGCAGCATAGGGAATTAACTTTTTATTTTTCGCAAAACTGATACCTAGCGCACCGAAATAGGCAAGATACGCGGTATTGGCCGAATCTTTTTCTGCAATTTTACTCAACATCGGAAATTGTTTAGGAATGACCTGCATGGCTTCGAGCAGACGGGTATAGATTTCCGCTTCAGGCAGGCTATTACCTTGTGCCTTAAATAAGGGATGGCGTAAATGAAAGCCATTCTTCGGAAATTCCAGATTAAATCCTGTAAGTTCCCACTTTTCAAATTGACTATGTGCAGGTAACACATAATGCGCCATTCGTGCTGTTTCGGTCATGGCCACATCGACCACCACCAAGAGCTCTAAGGACTGAAAAGCCTGTTCATAAGCGGCAGTATCGGGATAGGTCAATAAGGGATTACAACTGTCCACAAACACCGCACGAACTCGCTTTTCCCCTGCTTTTATAATCTCATCAGGTAAAATATTCGGAGGAAAGAAGCCTGAAATCGGGAACATTTTATGATGTACGGTACGGCGATATTTAGGATTACGTTCATCGGTATTACTGAGGATTGGAATAAACATGGTATGCAGATTATTGCCGCCTTGTTGACCAAAATTCCCTGTGAGCAAATATAAAAGTTTTTCCAGATAACCATTTAAAGTGGTATTTAAGGTATGTTGAATACCGAGATCAATTCGGACACAAGCACGTTGTGCCTTGGCAAAATCACGCGCAATCTGATAAATCAGTTCTACGGAGACATCCGCTTTTTGGATATATTCTTCAATTGGAACCGCTAGAAAAGCTTGTTTAACCTGATCAAAGCCATGCGTATACTGCTGAATAAATTGCTGATCATACAGTTCTTCTTGCAATATAATTGCAATCATAGCGGACATCAGATAAGCATCACTCCCTGGTTTTAATTGCACATGGATATCAGCTTGTTTAGCGGTTTCAGTCACGCGTGGATCAAACACCACCATGGTCCGATTCGGATCTTTTTTAATATGTTTTAAAGTGTCTCGTGCATTTGGAATCCCATGCGCCTGAAAAGGATTAGTGCCAATAAACAGCACATAATCTGCATGCTCTACATCTTCGGTGGTATGACACGCTTGGCTGCCAAACAAACGACCATTGACCCAGAAATCGCCCGTTTTTTCCTGCGCCAAAGAATTATAGGAATAAAAACTTTTCATGGCATAGAGCAACTGACGACCATAAGCAGCACCTAAATGATTCCCCTGACCACCACCACCTACAGATGCAAAGGCAGTTCCGCCATGGTTATTTCGAATTTGTACAAGCTGCTCAGCAATTTCCTGAATGGCGTGTTCCCAGCTAATCTCTTTAAATGAACCATCTGCCTGACGTTTTAACGGTGAAGTTAAACGATCAGCATGTTGTTGGTAATGCTGCAAACGTGCGGCCTTCTGGCAGATATAGCCTTGCGAGAAAGGATGCTGATCATCACCTTTAATCTTCTTAAACTGGTTATCTTCAATTTCTACACTGAGTCCACAATTGCGTGAACACAAAATACAAGCTGTTACATCCTGTCTTGCTGCTGTAAGCGTCGTCATTGGTCTCACCTTATTATTTTATGAATATTGGCCCATTAAGCAGATTTGCCCTGCTGAACCAACAACACGGAGATACTTTTGTTCCTGCTCGGTACTGGTTTCCACGCGGTTATGCCCTGAAGGAAGTTTGACCGGTTTTAGGAAGCGGACATCAATTTGCTGAATCGGTTCTGGAAGAAATTCAAAACTACGTGCAAACACCCCAAAGCCATGCAGCACTTTTTGACCAAAGTTTGACAGTTTGGCTAATGGTGTAACCCAGTGAATCGGATTGAAGTCTCCTGTGAGTAAGGCAAATTTCAAACCATCATCTGAACGAGCCGACCATTCGCCAAGTGTATGCCAAAGCTTTGTGTCTGCGGTGTCCAAGCGCTTGGTTTTTTCAAAATGAGGCAGAATAAAAGCCATATGTAGTACCGCTTCCACCAGTTCAGGTTCAGCAATCGTACCTGTGGTAATTTGAACTGAAATACGCGCCAAACCATTACGCTCATCCACCTGTGCGATCTTGGCTTGAATCATGAGTTTTTCTGTTCTTGGAATCTTGCCATGAATTTTCAGGCTAACGCCCTGATTGATCACTTGACTCAATGGATAATGCGTTTGGAGCAATAATCGCGTCGTAAAGGATAGTCCCCATTGTGACACCATATGTGGTGGAATTGAGTCATGATATTTATCAGGCTCAGCGCCACTCCATTGGATGTAATGTTCGATTAAATCATGACTCGGCGCATCAATCACTTCATTAATCGATGCTAATGACTGCCAGTCAACTGGAGAAATCTTTGTTTTTTTAAGACTGCGTAAGCCTATTTTTCCAAGTCCGGCCAAAGTTGCCTGATGCTCAAATAAGAATTGCAATGGAATCTGTTGGTAACGAATCGCAAACATATGAAACTCCTGTTCCTTTTATTTTTCTCAGTTCTCAAACCATAGTTGGGTTAATTCTAGTCCTGATTAGACAAGCCTGATCTGGTCAAAAACCAATTAAGTTCCAAAATAGAACTCATTTAATTAAAGGTCAAGTACATTAACCAGAAATTAACAACAAATAATCAGGTAATGCTAAGGCCTATTTTCCAACCTTAAATTTTTACATGGAGCAACATCTCATAAGCCACTATTCTTTCATTTTCAGTGACCACATCAACTACTTTAAAATTATGTTTTTTATAGAAATTAAGCGCTGTCAAAGTAGACTCTAAAAATATCGTCTGAATATGATTAGTTTTGCAATACTCAATCAGATACTTTAAAAGCTTTTCACCAATGCCCTGATTTTGAAAACCAGGTAATATGTAATTTAGAAATAAATTCCCATGTCTAGACATACATATAAATCCAACCACTTTTCCTGAAAAGCAATATAAAAAACAAATATTATTGTTAATCCACTCACCTATATTCGCTTCAGTTTTATTTTCTAACCAATGCTGAATAATCGTGGCATCATCCCTATGATCAAGCGTACAAGAGAGAATACTTTGTTGTATAACGTTAACAACTTCAAGTGAATGTTCATTTGTCGCAGATACAATCACTACTCACCTCTTATCTATAATAAGATTTATGACTTTGACGGAGTTCACGATCAATACAACATCAATAATAAGTTTTCTAAACTGTACGAACCCACATTAATTTAAACTTTTTGAGTACCTGTATGCAATCAGATCAAATTCAAGACCTCGTAACACGCTACCCTATTGTTAAAGACCTGATTGAACTTAAAGAAAGCATCTGGTTTAACCCTGAGTTTACGACACTTGAACAGGGCTTGCCCTATGTGGGTCTTAATCAATCTGATATTGATGATGCCCGTGACCGCTTAGCACGTTTTGCCCCCTACTTGATGGCTGTCTTTCCAGAAACGCTTGCAACTCAAGGCATTATTGAATCGGAACTAAGCACAATCCCAAATATGCAACAGTCGCTTGAAATGTGCTTCGATCAGAAAATTACAGGCAAACTCTGGCTGAAAAAAGACAGCCATCTTCCAATTTCGGGATCAATTAAAGCACGTGGTGGTATTTATGAAGTGCTTTATCGGGCTGAGCAACTTGCACTACAAGCCAATCTGCTTAGCGTTGAAGATGATTACACAAAGCTAGACAGCCCCGAATTTAGAGATTTTTTTAGTCAATACTGCATCGCGGTCGGTTCTACAGGCAATCTAGGACTTTCGATTGGCATTATGAGCGCAAAATTAGGCTTTGATGTGACTGTGCATATGTCAGCCGATGCCCGCCAATGGAAAAAAGACAAGTTACGCGCTCATGGTGTAACGGTAATTGAATACGAGCAAGATTATGGTGTTGCAGTAGAGGCTGGCCGAAAAGCAGCATTAGAAAATCCAGATTGTTTTTTTATTGATGATGAAAATTCCAAAACATTATTCTTAGGCTATGCCGTTGCGGGTGAACGTTTAAAAAAACAATTGGATCAACAGCATATTATTGTCGATCAAGATCATCCTTTATTTGTTTATTTACCCTGTGGTGTGGGTGGTGGACCGGGTGGTGTCGCTTTTGGCTTAAAAATGGCCTTTGGCGATCATGTGCATTGTATCTTTGCCGAACCCACCCATTCGCCTTGTATGTTACTTGGTGTAGCCACTGGTTTACATGATGAAATTTCCGTTCAGGATATTGGCATTGACAATATTACCGCGGCAGATGGTCTCGCTGTGGGCCGTGCTTCAGGTTTTGTCGGCCGTGCCATGCAACGCTTATTAGATGCTTTTTATACACTGGATGATCAAACCATGTATCGCTTACTAGGAATGCTTAACCAGTCTGAAAATCTACAACTCGAACCTTCTGCACTCGCAGGGATGTTAGGCCCAATTCTCGTGAGCAAACATCAAGCTTATATAAACTTGCATCAATTTACTCAACAGCAGTTACAACATGCCAATCATATTGTATGGGCAACGGGTGGCGGAATGGTTCCTGTAGAAGAAATGCAAAATTATTTAGCGAAAGCATAAACATCGCCTAGCCCAATCCGTAGAATAAACAGAGAAGTGGCATTTCTCTGTTTTCTTTTCCATCAGCTCAGATTTACTTCCGACTTTGGCTGGATCATTATTTTTAAATGTCTAAAGAAATGATGCATATTGGTTGCCCATGTGCTCATATCACGATGCGCAATCAGATAGGTATTGATCTGAGCTGTGGCTGAATCGATGGGATGAATTTTCACACTTTGAGCAAAATGGGATTGCTGTACATAGCTCATCGGCAAAATTGCGAGGCCAACACCTAGACTGACACAGCTGATAATGCCATCTAGACTACCCATTTCAATCACATTGGCTGCGGGCAAATGATGGACAGATAAGAACTGATCAATGGCTTTGCGATAACTACAGCCTTGCTTAAAGGCAATGAACCTCTTTTGAATCAGATCCTCATTTGTAAGTCGTTCAGGTGCATGTGTTGAGGAAATCAGCACCAATTGCTCAGTCCATACATGTAAATTAAACATCCCATCAATCGGTGCATGATGTGCTACAAAGGCACAATCGAGCTTGGATGCACTTACTAAATCAATTAAATCTCGTGTGGGTGCAGTCAATAATACAAAAGGAAAATCTGGACTGTGCTGTTGTAAATCGCGGAATAATGATGGCAGTCGAACTGCTGCCGTGGTTTCCATACTGCCGATTTGCAAAGGCAGATTGGCTGCAAGATGATGATTGGAAAAACTATCCAACAGCTCTTTTGTAGATGCAGCATTTTTTCAGCATAACCATACAACTGCTGCCCAACTCTGGTGAGTTGAATTGGATTCTGCCGATGTAGCAATTCGACATTCAATTCTGTTTCCAGTTTTTTGATATGACTGGTGACATTGGATTGTACCGTATAAAGCGATTTTGCTGCCTCGGAAAAACTCCCTAGCTTCACTACCATCATAAAAATTTCTAAAGACTTAATCTGCATCGCCATCACTATTAGAGATAGTTGGTATCAATTCAAATCATTTTACATGATTCATGACACTTGTTTAAATATTCCTTGATTTCTCAAAACTCAAAGATGATTTAAATAATGAGTGGTTCTAAACTTCTATTTTTGATCTGTATTTTAAGTTTCTTTAGCTATGGACTTTATTTACTGGACTACAAATTTCTTGCCAAGGCACCACCTCTAGAACACATGCGTCATAGCGACTAAGGGTTGGAGTAAACCCGCCATGACAGATCTGGGAAAAAACAACAACAGCTCACTACAATCAGCAATCTGTGCCGCGCTGGTTATGGCGATTGGCATGGGTTTCGGACGCTTTGCGTTTACTGCGGTCTACCCGCATATGATTGATGAAGGTATCGTCAATCTACAGCAGGCCAGTTTGGCTGCTTCTGCAAACTATGCAGGCTATCTGTTCGGTGCTTTATTTGCGGTCAAGATTAAATCACAGCAGAGCTATCTCAGTAGTATTATTGCCACAGTGGGTACCGCACTTTGTCTGATTCTGCTCAGTTGTATTAATACGATTAGCCTAATTATCTTGATTCGTGGTCTGGCGGGCATTTTTAGCGCCTTTGCCATGGTGTCAGCCTCATTATGGCTGCTTGAACAGCAGAGACAAACACATCAAGCCCCTATTTTATATGCTGGGGTTGGGCTCGGGATTGCACTCTCTGCCGAGCTTTTGGTTTTTGGTACGCATCTGGGTTGGCACAGCAAAATACTGTGGTTATTGCTCGGTATATCCAGTTTGGTTCTTGGCTGCATCGCAATGTTTGGTTTATCGCGAGCTCAACCCAATGCGATTTCAGCTCAAGATACATTCAAGACCAATAGGAAAATCCCCCATGCCTACGCTTTGATTATCATTTATGCCTTGGCGGGTTTTGGCTACATCATTACCGCAACCTATTTACCATTGTTAGTCAAAAATGCACTTCCCAATATTGATGCAGCACAAATCTGGGCAATCTTTGGCTTGGGTGCGATTCCTTCCTGTTTTTTCTGGCATCGTCTCCATCAAAGTTTTGGTACACAAGTCGCCTTATCCTCAAACTTAGGTTTACAGGCTTTCGGTGTAGTCTTGCCAATTATTCTACCAACAACTTTGGGTTATTTGCTCAGTGCATTTTTGGTCGGGGCAACCTGTATGGGTACTGTCACAATTGCCATGCCCATCGCACAGCGAATCGCCCGTCAAACACAAAATAATTTAATTGCCCTGATGACAGTTGTCTATGGCATAGGTCAAATCATTGGCCCAATGGTGTCAAACGCTTTATTTTCTATTCATCATACCTTCAACAGTTCATTACTTGTTGCGTGTTGTGCTTTATTAATTGCTACAGCAATCAGCCTAAAAGCGGCCTAATTGAATGGTATAAGTTAAGCAGAGATTAGTCTGAAAACATTTGCTTAAAGTTTTTCATTTGTTTGTATTGTTGCAATTCATCTAAAGAGTTAATGCTATGACAGAATAGACTTTGTTTTTGAAAATGTGCAACTTGAGCATTTAGTTGCTTGAAACAGTCTCGTAAGCTTAAGCGATCCTTATCAATCGCTTGTTCCAGCACAGGCAAACTGCTCCGCTTGAGCAAACAAAATGGATATAACGCATCTCCATTGATATTGACATAAGCCACTTGAGCCAGCGGCTGCTTTTGCAAAGCACGATGCAGTTTAAACACAACCTGATTGGGAATATAGGTCACATCACAAGGAATAAATAAAGCATAGTCGGCTTGCAAATGTAACCATGCACTTTTCATCCCCATCAATGGGCCTAGAAAACCCAGCTGATCATCGGCATAGCATTGAATATCAGGTTCAATTTGTTGGTAAATCGTGCAATCTCGATGGCTATTGACCCAAATATCTTGTACGTCTGCTCTTAACTTTGCACAGATCTTTGAAAGCTGAATCTGATCATCAAATTGTTGAAGTAACTTATTTACGCCATTCATACGGCGTGCTTGCCCTCCCGCCAAAATTACCAGATCTGTAGCAGGATATTCTGTATTCATGCTTCTGCCTCCAATTGACAGGTTTTAATCAGACCACGAATCTCAGGTAAACAAGAACCGCAATTGCCGCCTGCTTTTAAACAGGCTGTAACTTGTTTTTCATGAGTAATCTTTTGTGTTTTAATGGCTTCGATAATCTTATTTTTACCCACTTTAAAGCAACTGCAGACCAAGGGTCCATCAGTATTTGCAGCAGACATCGGCATCCCTGCCAGCAAGGCTTTACGATGCATGGCACTTAATCGTTCGCGTTTAAATAGACTCGCCACCCAATCCCGATCGGGTAATAGATCAGCAGGTGCGATATATAAACTGGCAATCAGAATACCCTCTTTTAAAATTACACTATGACTGAGCTGCGATGAAATATCTTCCAGACTTAACCATTCATAGGTTTCATCGACAAAAGGCAAAAAGCTTTTCAGATTGTTTTGAGTTTGATCAAGACTCTGACGGTCGGCAAGTTCATAACGAATGGCTTTTGTCGTTTTAATCTTGGCCCACCACGCACAATTTTGCAATGAAGCTTTAATCTGATGTTCAAAGCCTTCACGCACATACAGCACGCCTTGCCATGTGGTATGGAATGGCTGAACGGCCACAGGGGTATGTTTAAATTCAGGCTCACCAGAAATCGCATCCACCACAGGATTGACCACTTTGCCAATGCGTGCATCAGAGGCCACCTGCTCAGTCCAATGAATTGGTGCAAAGATTTGACCACGGCGTACACCTTGTGCCAAGGTCACGCGCAGCACACAACGCCCCCATTGTGAGCGAACCTCCACCAAAGCTTTATCACGAATACCAAATTTTAACGCATCATTCGGGTGAATCTCACAAAATGGTTCAGCCCGATGTGTGGTGAGATTTGCCGATAAACCCGTGCGGGTCATGCTATGCCACTGATCACGAATCCGTCCCGTATTTAGTACCAATGGATAATCTTCAGAGATGGTATGCACTGGATCAATGGCAACAGTTGGAATCAGTTTGGCTCTTTTATTTTTATGGCTAAAACTGCCTCGATCAAATAGCTGCTGCACCGCAACACTTTGACCTTTCTCCCAGACTGGCCATTGGATTGGGCGCAGATGGTTATATTCATCCAGACTTAAATTCATTAAGCCTTTTAAATTGAAATAACGGAAATTTTCAACTTGGTCACGTTGATCGACACTGGCATTTTGATAAGCTGATAAAGCCGCATGTTCATTAAAAATGTCACAGGCATGATTAAAATCAAAACCAGTAAAACCGAGTTTTTTTGCAACCTCAGCCACCGCCCACCAATCGGCTTTGGCTTGCTTTGGCGGAGTTAAAAAGGCACGTTGCCGTGAAATACGGCGTTCAGAATTGGTGACTGTGCCATCTTTTTCCCCCCAACCCAGCGCGGGTAACAATACATCTGCATAAGCCGTGGTATCGGTATCTGCACAAATATCAGAGACCACGACAAACTCACATTTTTCTAAGGCACGTTTGACTTGATCTGCATTGGGTAAGCTCACCACAGGATTGGTGGCCATAATCCAGATCGCTTTGATTTTGTCACTCTCTACCGCTTGGAATAAATCCACTGCTTTTAAACCTGCTTGCTTGGCAATCACTGGGCTATTCCAAAAATCTTGTACCAGTTTTTGATGTGAAGGATTGTCCAGATCCAGATGTGCAGCCAACATATTGGCCAGTCCGCCAACCTCTCGACCGCCCATGGCATTGGGTTGACCGGTCATTGAAAATGGCGCTGCCCCTAATTTGCCAATTTTTCCCGTCAGTAAATGACAGTTGATAATGCTATTGGCTTTATTGACTCCTTGAGAAGATTGATTAACCCCCATCGAAAATAAGGTGATCACTTTTTCTGTTTGCGCAAATTTATCAAAAAAAAGTTGTAATTTTTCTGCGGAAATTCCTGTACGTTTCACTAATGTGGCAAAGTCATGTTCACCTTTACTCGCCGCTAACAGCTCGACTAAACCTTCGGTCTGGGTCTCGACAAAATGATGATCAGTATAATCATGATGGTAAAGATATTGAGACAAGCCATTAAATAAAGCCACATCCTGACCCGGCAAGATCGGTAAATGTAAATCTGCTTGCTCGCAGGTACTGGTAAAACGAGGATCGACCACCACCACAAATAAATCTGGATTTTGAGTTTTCGCCTGCATGATGCGTTGATACAGCACGGGATGACACCAAGCGGTGTTAGAACCCACCAGAACCACCATGTCAGTATGTTCAAAATCCTCATAACTAGCAGGCACAATATCCTCACCAAAGGCACGTTTATGTGCTGCAACCGCAGATGACATACATAAGCGTGAATTGGTATCAATATTGGCGGTGCCCAAATAGCCTTTAACAAACTTGTTCACTACATAATAATCTTCGGTCAGTAACTGACCTGAGACATAGAAAGCGATACTGTCTGCTCCATACTGGTCAATACAGGCTTGAAACTGGTCTGCAATTTTCTCGATGGCTTGATCCCATGTCGTCACTTGACGATGGTTTTTACGGCCAAATATCGGGTGCAAGACACGAGTTTCCAAGCCTAATGTATCCGCCAAGTTGCTGCCTTTAATACACAGTCGTCCAAAGTTGGAAGGATGATCCAGATCACCCGCAACTTGTACCGTCATGCCATGCGCTTTATGTTGCACACTAACATCCACACCACAGCCAACCCCACAATAGGGACATGTCGTTTTTGTAATGATTGTTCCTGCCTGATCGGAGCGACTGTGTTCTAGATTTTGAATACTGTTCATGACTGCCCCTTTTACCTAGTTAATCTTTTTAAAGATGCGTACTCTCGGGAGTCTTACCGAGTTTTCATCTTATTTTCAGGCTAAGCCTTCGGCTCGACCTACTTTTCTTTTGGGAAAAGTAGGCAAAACCATTGTCATCTGCAAAACCTGTTCTCTTCTGTCACCTATTTAGGTTCATCGCAGAAACATTTCTTACAAAAACCATGCAGGTTGCAGATGACTTTTCCGAGTATCAAACTACTTACATAGGAATTTAATCTCTTAGAAATATTACCCTGCCTTTTTCATTGCAAAGTCCTTACCAAATAGCAGCTTATTTCTAAAGGTAGAAATTGGCGTTTGATCAGCAATCAACTCGGCATACCACATCCCATCTTCTGTATCACCAAATAGAACCGCACCAATCACTTTATCTTTCTGGATAATGATACGTTTATAAATTTGACGTTTATCATCATTCAGGATGATGTCTTCATAATCTTCTTTCGGCTCAAAGTTCCCAGCAGAGAACACATCAACACCACTGACTTTTAACTGGGTTGGTACCGTCGGTGATTTAAAGGTTAAGCTGCCATGTTCAGCCAAATGCGTTGCACAAATAAAGGCTTGTCCCCATAACGGCTCAACCAGACCAAAAGTTTGATTACGATGTTCGATGCATTCACCCACGGCATAGATACTTGGGTCAAAAGTTTGCATGGTGTCATTCACCAAGATGCCACGGTTACAACGCAGTCCTGCACGTTGAGCCAAAGCAATATTCGGACGAATCCCAACCGCAAAAATCACCAAATCCGCATCCAATAGTGTTCCATCTTGAAGTCGGACTTGACTGACATGACCATCTTCGCCAATCAACGCTTCGGTATTGGCTTCCGTGATGATATTGATACCCTTTTGCTCAATGCTCTGACGCAACATACGGCTGGCACGTCCATCCAACTGACGTTCCATAATGCGATCCATCAGGTGTAGAACTGTCACATTCATTCCGCGTTGTTTCAGTCCATACGCCGCTTCCAGACCCAGCAAGCCACCACCAATCACCACCGCATTTTTTTTGCTTTCGCAATATTTGATCATGGTGTTGACATCATAAATATCACGGAAGCTAATCACACCTTGTAAATCCACACCTTGCACAGGGGGAATAAACGGTGATGAACCAGTCGCAATAATCAAACGATCATAATCAACACTTTCACCTTTCTCGGTATGCACCACTTTGCGGGTACGATCAATCTTGATCGCGGGATCATTGGCAATAAATTGAATCCCTTTATCGCGGTACCATGCATGTGGATGCAGCATGATGTCATCAATAGTTTTTTCGCCTGAAAGTACTGGTGATAACATGATACGGTTGTAGTTACCCCAAGGTTCCTCACCAATCACCGTGACGTCATAACGATCTGGTGCCATATCCAGTAGGTCCTCCAAACAACGCATACCTGCCAGACCATTACCAATCAGCACCAATTTCAGCTTTTCTTGCGCAGCGCCATTGTTGGTAATATAGGTTTTTTGCGGAACAGACCCGACCCAAACCCGACCATTTTCAATTTTGGTTGGGAAAACCAAGAGCTTTTGATCTTTATCTTCCAGGCAGCGCCCCGTCGCCAAACTAAAATGTTGTTTGTAAATCGGCGATGCAATCACACGTTCACCTTGTAAATCACCGATGATGCCGCGACACATCACATTGGCTTGGCTGAATGGATCTTTATTACTTAAAGCATAAATGCGTTTTTCATGCCCGACACGGAACAGAGCAACCGATTGACCTCCAATCAGCGCCCCCACACCTGTATTTGGTGTGATGTCATCCAGCCCACACACCTCAACCCATTGATCGTCTCGCAGCATATCCATATTCTTTAAACTAGTCATTTAAGTTCTCCTTATGCTTCAACCATGGGGATGCGATCGACTGAACGTTCAGCCTCATTCAAAGGGCGAATCTGATCACGGACTTGGGTAAACTGAATATGTGGATCGGCCTGCTCCTCGGCACTGGCATTGATATAGGTTTGGAAACGTTTGCGGATTTCAGGATTTTCCACCGCAGTGCGCCATTCATCTTGATAAGTACCGATCACATGGCGCATACGGCTTTCGAGTTCTTCGGCTAATCCTAAGAAATCATCCACAATCACGGCTTTGAGATAATCCAGACCACCTTCCATATTGTCACGCCAGACACTGGTACGCTGTAAACGATCTGCGGTTTGGATATAGAACATAAAGAAGCGGTCGATATAACGGATCAAGGTTTGCGTATCGAGATCTGATGCCAATAATTCAGCATGGCGCGGTTTCATGCCGCCATTGCCACAGACATACAGATTCCAGCCTTTCTCAGTTGCAATCACCCCGACATCTTTACCTTGCGCTTCGGCACATTCACGGGTACAACCTGACACTGCCATTTTCAGTTTATGCGGTGAACGTAAGCCTTTATAACGATTCTCTAATTCAATCGCCAAGCCCACAGAATCATCGACCCCATAACGACACCATGTACTACCGACACATGATTTCACGGTACGTAATGATTTACCGTACGCATGACCAGATTCAAAACCAGCTGCATTGAGCTCTTCCCAAATAAACGGCAGTTGATGGATTTGCGCACCAAATAAGTCAACCCGTTGTCCGCCCGTGATTTTAGTATATAGATTATATTTCTTGGCGATTTGACCCACGGCGATTAAGCCATCAGGTGTGACTTCCCCGCCTGCCATACGTGGTACAACCGAGTAAGAACCATCTTTTTGAATATTGCCCAAGTAGTAATCATTACTGTCTTGTAGACCCGCATGGCTTGGTTCAAGTACAAAATCATTCCAGCATGATGCCAAAATATTAGCCGCCATGGGCTTACAAATATCACAGCCTAAACCATGACCATGTTGATGAATCAAATCATCAAAAGTCTTGATTTCATTGACACGAACCAAGTGATAAATCTCTTGGCGTGAATATGGAAAATGTTCGCAGACATGGTTATTGACTGTTACGCCTTGGCGTTGCAGCTCGGACTTTAACACTTGCGTCACTAAAGGCGCACAGCCACCACAGGCTGTTGCCGCTTTAGTACATTTTTTCAAAGCACCGAGTGAGGTTGAACCATCACAAATCGCTTGGCAAATATCGGCTTTAGAGACATTGTTACATGAACAAATGGTAGCACTGTCCGGCAATAAATCGACACCACTACCACCTGCCTTCGCACCTGATTCGGCAAAGCCGGGCATGATCAAGCTTTCAGGGCTTTCTGGTAGTGCCAGCCCATTCAGCATCATTTGTAATAGGTCATTGTATTCTTTAGCATCACCAACCAAGATCGCACCGAGCAACTTGGTTTTATCTGCATCAACCACGATCTTTTTATAAACCAAGCTATCTTCATCAGCATAAAAATAGCTGAGCGAGTTTGGCGTCATGCCATGCGCATCACCTACGGATGCCACATCAACGCCCATCAACTTCAACTTGGTACTCATATCTGCACCCGCGAAACAATGAGTTTCTTCGGCTAGGATATGTTTTGCAGCAATACGTGCCATGTCATAACCCGGCGCGACCAGACCGTAGATTTTATTCTCCCAGAGCGCACATTCACCAATCGCATAAATATGTGAATCTGAGGTTTGGCAGTAATCATTAATTTTAATCCCGCCACGCTCACCAAGCACTAAGCCACTGACACGCGCTAATTCATCACGTGGGCGAATCCCCACCGAAAATAAAATAATGTCGGTTTCCAGCTCGCTACCATCGGCAAACTTCATGACATGCGTTGCACTGTCACCCGCTTCAATACATTGTGTGGCTTTTTGGGTATGGACTTTGACCCCAAGATTTTCAATTTTACGGCGCAATACTTTACCGCCAAGATCATCAACTTGTACTGCCATCAAGCGTGGTGCAAACTCGACCACATGCGTTTGCAGATTCAAATCATGCAAGGCTTTGGCTGCTTCCAAACCCAATAAGCCGCCACCAATCACCACACCCGTCTTCGCATTCAGACTTGCTGCACGAATGGCATCCAAGTCTTCGATGGTACGATAGACAAAACAGTTTTCACGGTCATTGCCTGAGATTGGCGGGACAAAGGCATATGAACCTGTTGCTAAGACCAATTTGTCATAATGAATCACATCACCGAAATTGGTGGTCACCGTTTGCTCAGCCGCATTAATTTCCACCGCTTTGGTGTTCAGTCTGAGGTCGATACCATGTGCATCCGCGAAATCAAAACGTGCCAGCGATAAGTCTTTGGCAGATTTACCTGAGAAATATTCAGTCAAATGAACACGGTCATAGGCAATACGTGGTTCTTCAGCGAGAATGGTAATTTCCAGTTCATCGTCCGCTTTCTCCAAGATGGCTTCGATGAATTTATGTCCGACCATACCGTGACCAATCATCACTAATTTCATTGTTCTTCTCCCAAAATTTGATGAATGATTAAGCTGCGCTACTTTGTTCTGTGCCACGTTCTAAAACAGCCTGTTCAAACAAGCGTTGTTCTTTTTCTTTATGCTCAACTGAGAATCGGATCAACATTACAGAAGCTGCGGTAAAGACCACCAAACCGCCTAAGACCATTAAACAGGTTTGGATGTCCACCATGCCTTTGAGCAAGAATCCTGCCGCGACTGCACCGACATTACCGCCTGCACCAATAATCCCAGCGACACCACCAAGTGCATCACGATCAATAAATGGGACTAGCGCATAAGTCGCACCGCATGCCATATGGGTAAATAATGCAAAGATGGTCATACTGAGGATTGCCAACGCCACACCATTCATTTGAGAAAATAGCATCAGGAATAAACCTTCACCCAAAATCAGCAGGAATAAAACTTTCGTACGGCCATCAAGACCTTTTTTAAGTGCAACCCGATCTGAGACGATGCCGCCAAGTGCACGAGCAAATAACGCCAGCAAACCAAAAACCCCTGCTGCCATTCCCGCTTCTTTTAAACCGAAGTTAAAGTGCTCAACGTAATACATCGCAATAATGTTATGCATGAAAATCTCAATGCCAAAACATGCAGCATATGAGCCAAATAAGATCCAGACACGATAGTTACGTGCAGCATGCATTAAGATTGCAAGCCCGCCTTTTTTATCATTTCCGACTACAACACCTTGGGCACGGAGTTCTTTAAAATTTCCTTGCGGGCTGTCTTGAGTGAGTTTCCAATAAAGAATACCGACGATCACCATCATCACACCCGGTACCAGCAGCGCAATTCTCCACCCCATGGCTTGTTCAACGCCAAACATCACCAAGGCAGATAGCAGCAAAGGCATCAAGGCTTGTGTTGCACCTCCACCCGCGTTGCCCCAACCTGCCGATGCAGCATTTGCAGTGCCAACGACATTCGGAGCAAACATAATGCTGGTATGGTATTGAGTGATGACAAAGCTCGCACCAATTGCACCAATCAGCAGACGAAAGAACAAAAAGGATTCATAACTATTTGCAGCAGCAACACCAAATACAGGAATACTGCCAATCAGTAATAGCGTGGTATAAGTTTTTCGCGGACCATACTTATCACACAGCGGTCCAACGATTAAGCGAACAACAATGGTGATTGCAACAGCGGCAATATTGATATTGGCGATTTGATCTTTGGTTAAATGGAACTCGCCTGCAATTACAGGCATTAAAGGTGCGCAGGCAAACCAAGCAAAGAAACAGACAAAGAATGCCAACCAACTCATGTGGAAGGCCCGCATTGCGGGTACAGAGAAATTAAATAACTTAATTGAAGTCGCTTTTTTAGCGGATAAATCTAAAGACATAGCCATCTCCCATACTGAACCTATCTTGTTTTGTTGACACATCAGGTTGTGTCAACAAATCGATCAGATCGGACATCGTTGGCCGTCTATAACTTTATAAGTCATCTTTGACTCAGTAGAGAATTAGCAATTGCCGTGCCAAGTGGCTGCAACCCTAGAAAAAAAACATATTCAATTGTTTTTAATTATTTTTTATCTTATCAACGTTAGATGACTGAACTTTTATACCGCTATACACACTGAATGACCTGTTTTGAAGCATTGTCTGCCCTGCTTCAAAACAATTCCTTTTTCGCACCAATACTGCACACCACTACTTTTTTAGCATCCTCCCTGATTTTTCATTTCCTCCATCCATCAGCAACAGTACAATAGCAGCGATCAACTATCGACTCAGACTGTATTTGAGTTATAAAAACTATTTTACTGGCACTCTTTTTGCTTCAAAAACAAGACTGATTCACATTCAACAAGATATGTATAGACCAACCGTTTGACCTTATATACTTATGCCGCAACTCAAGATCGCACTTATTGATGACGACCAGGCTCGGGCTGAATACTTAAAAGCATGTTTGATCGAACATGGCTTTGATGTTGTTGCTTGCTTTACCCTAGATCACTTCAATATTTTTAAACTCGAGCACCTTCAAGCCGATGTCATTCTGCTTGATATGGATCACCCGCATCGCGATGTGATTGAAAGTTGTGTCAGCAGCTTTGATCTCCCCACTGTTCTGTTCACCAAAAATACAGATAAGGAAACCATAAAACAGACCATTGATGCAGGTATTACCGCATATATCGTGGATGGTATTGAACCCAGCCGGTTGCATACCATTTTGGAAATTTCAATTGAACAATATAAAAAACATAAAAAGTTAAAATGTGATCTAAAAGATGCGCAAACCAAACTTGCGGATCGTAAAGACATCGAAAAAGCCAAAGTGCTATTAATGCACTTGCATGGACTACCTGAAGATACTGCATTCCAGTTACTTAGAAAAAATGCCATGAGCCATCGTATGACTATTGGAGAAATGGCTCGCCGATTACTTGATGCTCAACAACTTTTGAACAACCAGCTAAAGGATGAATAGATGCCCCATTTAGTCGCGTTAGAAAAAGTAGAAAAAACAACATTACAGCTGGGCTATATCCCATTATTGGATTGCATTGCTTTGCTTTGGGCAAAACACCGCGGTTTTTTTGATGAGCTTGGTTTAAATGTCAACTTAGTTAAAGAAGCATCTTGGGCAAGCTTACGCGATCGTTTAGCCTTCGGCTTACTCGATGCCGCACATTGCCTGTCTGCCATGCTGCCAGCAGCAGCGGTCGGAACGGATCAAATTGGCATTCCACTCCAGACCCCTTTAGTGTTAAGCGAAAATCGCGCTTTCATTAGTTTGAGCCAGAAATTGTGTTATGCACTCAATATCCAGAAACAAGACTCGGCAGAAAGCTCGGCAAAGAAAATAACCAACTATATTCATCACAATCAAAATATTTCTTTCGCTCATGTCTTTCAACATTCCATTCATCATTATTGTCTTAGAGAATGGCTGACGTTGGCCGACCCAAAACTCGCTCAATCGATTCAATTAAGAACCCTACCGCCACCTTATATGGTTGAAGCCATGAGCAATCATTTCATTGATGGATTTTGCGTGGGCGAGCCGTGGAATACTCAAGCAGAGCTCGAAGGACTCAGCCATATGATCTGCTCTAGCCAACAGATTATCCCAAATGTCGCAGATAAAGTTTTGGCCGTCACACAAGAATGGGCCAAACAAAACCCCAAAACACTGATTGCTTTAACCCGTGCTATTGCGAAAGCCCAACAAGAGCTACAGCAACTTGAAGACTTTAGTGCTGTATGGCAATTGCTGATCGAGTTTAATGTGATCCAATTCCAGTGCTCATCAGATATCCACGTAGAGAAATATTTCACCATCCAAAACATTATTCGTCATTTTGTACAAGGCAATGCTGAACCAAAAGCAAAAGATTTTGAGTGGCTATTTCAACAGATGTATAAATGGAGCGGTGCTGACCACACCACTCAGGCTTATACCGAACAAGCACGGGCCTGCCTGCTGCTTGAAACCCATCAAGCGGCTGTCAGTCAGTTATAAAAGAATAAGATAAAAAAAAGCTGCTTTAATATCCCAAAGCAGCTTTGAAAGACCCATAAGAGCCTACGCCAATCAAATGTAAGCTCTTAAGTACTGTTAATATTATTTAAAAAACAGATATCTTTATCGGACATTTTTATGTCATTAACTGCCATCTCTAATATGAAAATTCATCATTTCTGCCAACTGCTGCACGGAGCGTAATGATCAATCCACAATCATCTCCCCCTACTCCAAGTAGGCAGTTCTCATAAGGAAACCCACTAAAGTCACAGCACAAAAAAACAAATATGCACATCCACACCTTTTCGATTTTCATATTTCAAACAGTAAAATTCAAAACCAATAAAAACAATAACTTAAAACCACAAAAAGACATTTTTAAGCCAGTTCATCTACCCTCCTTCTTATCGTTTTCTAGAAATCCAGATCCAGTAAATCCACAAAAAACAAAACAATTTGACTCCCGAGTTACACAAATCTCATGAACGAAATGGGGTAATTCAGTTTAAAATGTCTAAAACTTAAATTACGCTAAATTTTGTCATATTTTAACATTGCCAATTCCTTGCAAAGTTTTCATTATATGCACCATGCTTGGTATGCAAATTTCTTCATCAATTAAAACAAATTATAAAAAACTTGCAGAATTTTGTGCCATAATAAGCAAACTTTGCAGACATCTTGCAAAAAATATTTGCAGTTTTAGAATTGGAGCAGGCTGAATGAGCTCAACCATTTTGGTGATTCACGGACCGAATTTAAATTTGCTGGGAAAGCGCGAACCAGAAGTCTACGGTTATCTCAGTTTAGATGATATTAACCAGCAACTCACTGCTCAGGCTAAACATGCATCAGTTACACTAGATACTTTTCAAAGCAACTGGGAAGGTGCGATTGTCGATCGCATTCATCAGGCACAAATTGAGGGTGTGAAATTTATTATTATCAACCCTGCTGCCTTGACACATACATCAGTTGCTTTACGCGATGCCTTACTCGGTGTTGCCATCCCATTTATTGAGGTTCATTTGTCAAATGTTCACGCTCGTGAATCATTCCGTCATCACTCATATTTATCAGATAAAGCCATTGGCGTAATTTGTGGCTTAGGTGCAAAGGGTTATTCCTTTGCACTCGATTACGCTATCGAAAAAATTCAATCTTCTAACTAATTTTAAACACATTAGGAATGCTCACTCATGGATATCCGTAAAATCAAGAAACTCATCGACCTGATGATAGAATCTGACTTACAAGCGATTGAAGTTAAGGAAGGTGACCAATCCATCTCATTAACTCGCCCGACTCCTGTTTATGCAACCGCAGCAGCTGTTGCAGCAGCGCCGGCAGCTTCTGCACCTGTTGCAACAGCTGCAAAAACTCCTCGTGGTGCAGTTGAAACATCACCGATGGTTGGTGTGTTCTACGCTGCACCTAACCCAGGTGAAGCGCCATTTGTTAATGTAGGTCAAACCGTTTCAGCGGGTGAAACGCTTGGTATTATTGAAGCAATGAAAATCATGAACCCAATTGAAGCAACCAAGAGCGGTGTCATTGAAGAAATTTTAGTGAAAAATGGTGAAGTGATCCAATTCGGTCAACCACTTTTCCGCTACCGTGCTTAATAAGTTTGGGGATTCCTATGTTGCAAAAAGTATTAATTGCAAACCGTGGTGAAATCGCTTTACGAATTACTCGGGCTTGTAAAACTCTTGGCATTAAAACTGTCGGTATCTATTCAGATGCAGACAAAGATCTAATGCACTTACGCTTTGTTGACGAAGCAGTATGTATTGGACCAGGTGCAAGTAGTGAAAGCTATTTAAATATTCCTGCAATTATTACTGCTGCGGAAATTACAGGTGCGGATGCCATCCACCCTGGTTATGGCTTCCTTTCTGAAAATGCAGAATTTGCAGAGATCGTAGAAAGTTCAGGATTTATTTTTATTGGTCCACGTCCAGAACATATCCGCCTGATGGGGAATAAAGTTTCTGCGATTATTGCGATGAAAAAATCAGGTGTACCGACTGTACCCGGTTGTGATCACGCCGTGACCATTAATAATGCACTTGCAGAAGCCAAAGAGATCGGCTTTCCATTGATCGTAAAAGCTGCTTCTGGCGGTGGCGGTCGTGGTATGCGTATCGTAGAACGTGTCGACACGCTACTTGAATCTGTTCAAGCCGCACAGCGTGATGCTGAAATGTGGTTTGGCGATGATACTGTGTATATGGAACGTTTCTTACAGAAACCTCGCCATGTCGAAGTACAAGTGTTAGGTGATGGCAACGGCCATGCCATTCACTTATATGATCGTGACTGTTCTTTACAACGTCGCCATCAAAAAGTGTTAGAAGAAGCGCCTGCACCGAACCTCCCAGAACAAGCACGTGCCGATATTCTTGAAGCCTGCGTCAATGCATGTAAATTAATGCAATATCGTGGCGCTGGAACATTCGAGTTTTTATTTGAAGAAGGTGAATTCTTCTTTATCGAAATGAATACTCGTGTTCAGGTAGAACATCCCGTGACCGAGATGGTTACAGGTGTTGATATTATCGAACAGCAACTTCGTATTGCGGCTGGTTTAGGTTTAGCACTTGAACAAGAGCAAATCGAAGTAAAAGGCCATGCCATTGAATGCCGTATCAATGCAGAAGATCCAACGACCTTCTTGCCTTCACCAGGTAAAATTGAAAGTTTCTATGCACCTGGTGGCGCTGGAATTCGTTTAGACTCTCATATTTATCAAGGTTATAGCATTCCTCCTTACTATGACTCAATGATTGCAAAATTGATTTCTCATGGTAAAGATCGCGAGACTTCTCTGGCTCGCATGCGCCAAGCTTTAGATGAAATGATTTTGACTGGAATCAAAACCAATATTCCATTGCATAAAGATTTAATCTTGCAAGATAAAAACTTCTGCGAACAGGCAATGGATATTCACTATCTTGAAAAGCATTTGCTCAAGCAGCTTGAGCCTAAAACTGAAAAAGCCTAAATAAAAAAGCCTCTTAAATAAGAGGCTTTTTTATTTCCAGATCTCTTTTAGGGTAAAACACGGCGTAACGTTGCAAAACACTTATCACCTTTTTCGCTAGCACAAAAATCGATGGTCGAATCATTTGCCCATTTCACGAAATATTGGGACACCTCACCTGTCTGATCTTCCTTCTGACCTGAACAATCCGTTTCATTATTGTCATATTTAATCTGTAGAATCAGCGCTGGTAATCGTTCTTTATGATCTTCTGATGGCTGATAATCGTATAAGCCATAAGACCACTCTTGACCACTTTTGATCACGACATCACTGGCACCACGGAAATTATAGTACTCGACACATTTTTTATTATTGGGAATTTCCATTCCCCATAATCCCATGATTTCAGGGCGAGTCGTGACACGAATCGCATTCGCTTTAGCTACTTGTGGCGGTGTTACCGTTGCTTTGTTATTTACGACCGTCTCTGCCATAGTCCATGTTGAGCAAGCCCATAATAATCCAATAATATAAATATTTTTCATAGATTTAATTAAGTCGTCATCTAAAACGGTGCATAAGCTTAAATTAGCATATTTTTGGATAAAAGCATGCATTCATAACCATATAAACACAATATTTTTGCCATGTAATTTAGTTCATCGTTTTAGTAATTTTTCAGGTATTCTATTTTACAACTTATATTTATTTTTACTTTATAAAGATTTAGCTTTAGGGATAAAAGCCATGAAATTTTCCGAATACATACAATATGATGGTCTTGGATTAGCACAACTGGTCAAAAACAAACAAATCCATCCCTCTGAATTACTCGAAACTGCATTGCAACGCAGCAATCTGGTCAATCCCAAGCTGAATGCCATCATTATCCCCATGTATGAACAAGCTAAACATCGTGCTCAGCAAAATTTAACAGGCCCCTTTGCTGGGGTTCCATTTTTAGTCAAAGACCTCTTTCAAGAATATAAAGATATCCCGACCTCCTATGGCTGTCAGGCACTCAAAAACATCAATTACACCCCAGACTTTAATGCAGAAATTGTGAATCGTTGGGAAAAAACGGGTATTGTTACTTTTGGGCGTACCAATACCCCTGAATTTGGTATTAAAGGGATTACCGAACCTGATGCTTGGGGTGCATGTCATAATCCCTGGAATCTAAAACACAATAGTGGTGGTTCCTCTGGTGGCGCTGCTTCAGCTGTTGCAGGTGGTTTAGTACCGATTGCAGGTGCTGGAGATGGTGGCGGGTCAATTCGTATCCCAGCCTCTTATTGTGGTTTATTCGGACTCAAACCCAGTCGTGGACGTACACCTTGGGGGCCACAATTTAGTGAAGCCATGCACGGTGCTGCCATGCAACATGTACTCAGCAAAAGCGTTCGAGACAGTGCAGCCATGCTGGATGCAGTGCAAGGCCCTGAACAAACCTCATTATTTCGAATTGAAGCGCCTGAACAAAAGTATCTTGATGTGATTCAACAAATACCAAAGAAACTCCGCATTGCATTTAATACCCAGTCACCGATAGGCACCAAAGTTTCTAAAGATGCCATCCAAGCCGTGCAACAAACAGCGAAGCTGTTGGAATCATTGGGCCATATTGTGGTGGAAGACCGTCCAAAGATTGATGGTATGGAACTGGCCAAAGACTTCGTGACCACTTGGTTTAGTCAATTTTCTTATATGCAGGCACAAATCAAGCAAATGGCAGGCGCTAGCGATCATGATTTCGAACTGGATTCAATTGCATTAGCTGCTTTTGGTGCTAAAACTACTGCGACGGAATATATTCATACCTTGAATAATTGGGGACTGTATAGCACCCAAATGAATATTTTCTTTGAACAATACGACCTGTATCTCACTCCAAGCACAGCCTCTGTCGCGCCAAAAAATGGCGAGGTTGCCATGCCTGTCTGGCAGAGACCCATCCTAAAAGGTTTACTCAAAGTTGGTAAAGCGCATTATCTGGCGCAAGGTAAACTGGTCGAGAAAATGGTACAAGACAATTTAAGTTGGGTACCTTTTACCCAGCTCGCCAATGTAACGGGTTTACCGGCCATGTCAGTACCGTTGTACTGGAATAAACATGGTATGCCACTCGGTAGCCAGTTTATTGCACCCTTTGGGCGAGAAGACCGTTTGTTACAACTTGCCGCTCAACTGGAACAAGCCCAACCGTGGATGCCACAATATAAGCAAATCCAACTCTAGTCTAGGTTTTGGCTGCTGTTTCCACTTGATTCGGCAGCCATGGCACCAGTAACAAACCAAACAAGACTACAATACTGGCGCACAAGAACATTGTTGCGCCTGAAAAGCTTTGCCAATAATGCCCCGCCAACAAACTCCCAGACGCCACCCCTAGGCCCCACATAGTACTATACAAAGCTTGCCCACGGCCTTGCTGCTCGGGTGTAAAGTTTTGGAAAATCACTTTCATGGCAATCAGATGGAACAGGCCAAAGCTAAAGGCATGCAAGCATTGAGCAAGCAATTGCCCAATATAATGGGTTGCAAAGATGCTAACCAAGAACCAACGTAGACTGGTCAAAATCAGGCAAATTACCACCAATGTCCGCCACGAAAAGCGGGTAAAGAACAGCTTTTGTGCAACTGCGAACATGACAATTTCAGCAATCACCCCCATCGCCCATAAGCTGCCAATTTGTGTGGTACTAAAGCCGATTTCTTTTAGATAGTTACTATAAAAGCTATAAAACGGCGCCAATGAAAATAGCAAAATAAATTCGATACTAAAAAAGGCCGCGACAATGGGTCGTTTTAAAATCGGCAGCAGTGGTTCAAGTGTTTTTTGCGAGCTCGGTGCGTGTTCAGGTTCTTTAATACTAAATGACCAGAGAAAAGCCAAAAATGAAACAGAGAGCAGTAAAATTGGCAGCATTGAAATTGGAATAACTTCCAGCAAAGCACCGATCACAAACACACCAACAATAAAACCGACTGAGCCCCATTTACGTACTTTGCCATAGAGCTCAGCACGTTTTTCACCTAACCAGAATAAGGTCACCCCTTCAAATTGCGCCAAAATTGCATTTTGGAAGAAGCTAAAAATCAGCATCAACAAAGCCACGGATTGGAAGCTATTTGGAATCACAAATATGGCAAACCAGATACAGGCTTCCATCCATGTCGCAATTCGCACCAAAAGCATTCGCTTCCCTGATTTATCGGCAATCCAGCCCCAAATCAGCGGTGCAAAAAAACGGGTAATAATGGCAATGGAAGATAAAATGCCGATCTCTTGATAATTGAAACCCTGATCTTGAAGATACAGGTTCCAATATGGCATGAATGTACCGACTATGGCGTAGTAGAAGAAATAGAAACCTGCGAGTCTGGTATTGATGGTCAGTGATGGCATTGATTCATTTTATTCGTTGGCTAAGCCTAAAAATAACGGCTTATATCGTTCTATCTGAACCTTCAACTCGCATTCAAACATATATGCTTTCGTCATTTATACTGGCTTGTATCAAAGCATCATACCCCTAAACCCTCTCGAATAATTGATCTAATGAATATAAATCCGAATATAGAGCCTACGTTCATTTCTATGTGAATAAAACTTCATCATTATTATTTATTTTCGCATCCCACAAAACCATCTTTTGTTATGACCTACTCCTAGGTTTAAATTGCAAAAAAACCTTTAAAATAATATACATTCACCAGATTAAATCATGGTCTACCTTGATCTCAAGCCATGATCGGATAAGAAACCCATGACTCAAGCAGCTTTTCTTCTTTCCAAACATTTAACATTGCTTCCGATGCAGGAAATAAATTAGAGGGTAAGTTGGATAGGCTAAACCAAGCCCATCTCTCAAAAATATCTGGTTCGGTGACCACAATTTGCGCCTTCATCTTATTATCGTGTAACTGACACGATAGTCCTACCGTGGTATTTACAATCGTTGAAGATTGATCAATCAGTGCGGTAAACGGCTTAATATTTTGTATTTCTAATTTTAAGCCTGTTTCTTCAAGCGTTTCTCTAACGGCGGCCTGCTCAAAAGTTTCCCTTGCTTCAATTTTTCCACCAGGAAGCCTCTTCACCCGCTTTAATACGCAAGCCCAACAAGACCTGATCTGCATCATCCAATATCATCACGCCAACACCGACTATCGGCGCTAAATTTAAACTCTCAATCATGATGTAATACCTTTTATCTGGACGAAGTTATTTGAGATCTTATACAGAATATCAGCACGATTATGGCGATAAACGATTGCAGTAATAATACCAACTGAAAAAATACCCCAATGTTATTTCTCATTCAAAATAATTTTCCTATTATAAAAACATAGCATTCAGACCAGATCCTCTAACCCGTTTTCATTACCAGTCTGGTGATCCCATTCACAATCATATCAATTGCAATTGTGCCAATAAGTAGTGCCGCAAGTCGACCAACAATATCGAAATAGCGATCAATATATTTGGCATGTTTATAACGCAAATGATCGTGTGAAAGTTTCATCACGATTAATACACTACATGTTAAAAATAGCGTACATGCAATCACAATCGCTGCCTCAGCAATGGACATCTTCATCCCTGTAACCACAGCCGCACTGATTGTTCCCGGGCCAATCATAAAAGGCATGGCGACTGTACCCGCGAGATGTTCTGGAGCTCCTCGCATTTCACCAATGGTATCTGCCCCTTGGAAAACATAGCGATAACCAATGACTAAAAAAATAAGGCCACCAAATATCTGGAATGATTCAAATCGCACATTTAAATACTTACTAAAAATTGCTTCACCTCCCCAAGCAAAAAGTATAAATACAACGTAAGCAATCAGCCCACCTTGTATCAATGCACGATTAAATATATTAGTGTCTGTATGTCGAATTAACCCAATCATATAGACACTCATCAGAAATGGATTCAACAATGAGAAAAATAAGAGAAATGTGCTCAGATAGGGAGAAGCCATTTTTCCATACTCCAAGGCGTCCTTAGTAAGTCAATCACATGCCTAAGGACGATAGAATTTGTGCGGCTGTTTACAAATGATTAAAAGTTATAAACAAACATAATGTTCAACAACTTATTCCACTGACCATCATCGCCGCTCGCCAATGAATTTGCTGTTCCCCCAATAAATGGGTCATTTTTACTGGTGATATATTCTGAATAAAGCGAAATCTGCTTATAGTTCCAAGCTGCGCCGATGATATTACGCTGAGAGCTTTTATAATTCTGCTCATCTTTATCCAATCCACTTAAGACCACATAAGGCGTAACATTTAGTCCATTTATGACATCCTTAAAGGTATAGTTCAGATCGACTGAATAAAAAGTGCCACTATTTGCAATGTTGTACGCGGTATCAAATGAACCAAATGTTGAATAATTAGAAATTGGATCTTTATTGTCTATTTTGATCTGTCCAGCCGTCAGGGTTATTCCCAAGTTTTGATAGTTGAGCGTATTAAATAATGACCATGCTTTACGATTGCCATCTTTATGATTCTGTTGATTCTCAATCGTTGAATACCAGTAACTTCCGCCAACAGCCATGTCTAAGTCATCATTATTGAAAAAGCTAAGCTCTTGTTTGGCTCTCATTACAAACATATTTTTTTCTTTTAAGCTCGTCATGGTTGGATCATTTGTTTTCACTGTATTAGTAGAATAACGAGCCATATCTTTATCTGCTGTCCCAGTATAATGGCCACCATCGCGGGCAAAGTATGCTAAATCAATTTGGGTGGCTGAAGGCAATTCAGTATGATAATTAATCCCTAGATTGAGTACATCTTGAAGCCCCATTGTATAGTTGAGACCCGCATAAAAGCTGCTATCCCAAAACCGACTCGGGCCAAAAGGTACAGGCTGTAAGCCAAGTGTAATATGATCTGTATTGTTTAAACGATAACCCGCATAAGCCGATACCAAGGCTGAAAAATCACATAATTCAGACCATTGATAACAACGCCACTGTACATTCCCAAATACTTTAGGTGATTCATAAGCGATATTCACAATCGCAGCATCAAACTTAATACTATTATCCGAGTCAATATTTGGACCATAATCTTTATAATTATATTTGGCTCGCAATGCACCTGAAACCGTCACAGCACCGGTATCAGTTTTTGGGTCACCCAAAGTCATTGCTGCAAAACTGGGAAGTGTCACCCCAGCGGCAAATAATCCTACACTTAATTTACTAAATACCTTATGCATTCATATCTCCTTGTATAGATATTGGAGAGAAATCTGTGGTTATTTCTCCCTCATTTTTAATCAAGAGATTTTGCTCATATGAGTCATAATCTAAAAAAACAAACACTTAAAATTAATTTTCAGTTTAAAGTTGATGGAGTTAAGTTCAAGATAAACCATGTATTTCTTTCCAATTGCCTGGGTATACTACATAACCAAAGCTGGCATGCCCACCATAAATAAGTTCTGTACCCTCAGGAATCCATAACATCTGCCCTGGCCGGACTTCGTACTTCTGTCCATTTGCAGTAAGTTCAAAACAGCCTTCAATGACAAAAATAACTTCGTCATAAAGTAACTTCCAACTCACTTCCGCACCTTCCCAACGAGCAAAACCGACACCCATATTTGGAGAAACATCTGCTCCTAATGCTCTGGCAACATAAGCAGTACCCTGAGCTGTTTCACCACGCAAATTAAAAATCAGTTGATGGCTATCGACGAAACGAACTTCACTCATTCTTCACTTCCCTACAATTCACTACGGCTACGCCATTTTTCAAACTTAATCCGCGTTCTCACCCCCAAACCTAAAAATGGTTCTGGTGGATTTAAACTTGGCATCCCTGTTACATACTGAATATCGCTTAAAGCCTGAGAATCAGCTCCCACAACCAAGTCAGCTAATAATGTTCCTGATATTGTTCCCCAAGCAGCGCCAACCCCATTGTCACAAGCGCTTGCATATATACCGTCTTGCAATGCTCCAAAGAAGTTCGTGAAATTACGCGAAATCGCGTACACACCACCCCAGGTATGTGTAAATGGCACATCAGTCAATGCCGGATAACGTGCTAAAAAGGCTTTGCGATGATCAGCCTGTATCCAATGTCGCTGCTCATCACTCACATTGGCACCATACTTCGGTACGTGCTTATAAGTATTACGAATCAAAATACGGCGATCTGCTGTCATCCGTAATGTCGTCCCAGCATGGTCGGCGGGTGTCAGTCCCCAATTGAGTTCACCCAAATAAATTTTCATTTCTTGATCAGTCAACGGTCGCGTCCAACTTGCGAAGGTCATGACTGGTAATAAACGGTTTTTGAGATAACCAAATTCACGCGTAAAAATACTGGTTGCAAGCAAGACTTTAGGGCTACTAATCAAGCCATGATCACCTTCTAATACCCATTGGTTATTATTTTTTTGTAAGTTACGAATCGGTGATTGCTCTAATAGCTCAACATTCTCTGGTAAATGATCACCCATTCCTCTTACCAATGCTGCTGGCTGCATTAAGTAGGAACCGGAAGTAAAAATGGCTCGACTGTAAAAATCAGTCCCGAGTACTTTTTTAAGTTCTGCTTTTTCTACCCAACGATAGGGTTCACCTAAATCTTTCATTAGGTGTTCAAAATGATTGAGATGAGCTTCACCTCTTTCACCTACCGCACCTTGATATTTACCTGCTGCCGACCACTGACAATCAATATGATGGCGCTCGACCAATTCCTGTAATTGAGCAATTGCAGCACGATTTAAACTTAGCAACTTTTGCTTATGTGATGGGTCTGGATGCGATAAAGCGAATTTATGGGGTAAATCAATTACAAACCCTGAATTACGACCTGAGGCACCTTCAGCCACATGCTGAGCATCTACTAGAATAATACGGGCATTCGGCTTGAGTTCTGCCAATCTACGGGCTGCGGCTAATCCAGCAAAACCCGCTCCAATAATGGCATAGTCTGCTTTTTGTGGACCGATTAACTTCTTAACAGGGCCCGTTGGAGGCAATGCCGCATACCAGCCACAGCTGCTATCATCATTTGGTAAGGCAATCATTTTGTTATTCCTTTAACTTAAACTGTGGATGAACACGAATCTAGTTTCTCTAGCCATTCACTACGGTGATGTTGTAATTGTTGACCAAGCAATGCAAAGCCCGTTAATTCACCTTGTTGATTGTAGAAACCAGCAGCTAGCTCACCATTATGTTGTTCCACTCTCCACTCACCTGTCCCCATTGCAGGTAAGACTGATAACGGCAAAATTGGAGTTTTTACTAAAACCGGTGTTAATTTCAGCTCAGCATTATTTGACTGGCCTAAAAGGTTATTCACCAAAGCGGGTAAGGCTTGCGTGATTGGATTGATATATGGCGCCCACTGACCATTCACTTCGGCACAATCACCTAAAGCAAAAATTGCAGGATCACTACTACGGTGATCAAGTCCAGTACAGATACCGCATGCTGTCTCTAGACCAGCGGCTTGAGCAAGTGCAATATTTGGTCTCAGGCCTACGGCACTTAAGACCAAGTCAGTTTCAATGGATTGACCATCTTGGAGTGTTAACTGGTAACGACCGTTTGCCGATTGAATAGAGCGGATACTATTTTGTAATTTCCACTCCACGCCTAACTTGTTTAGCGCATTTTGTAGAGCACAACCTAATGGTTCTGGAATAAGACGTTCCATTGCCCATTTGCCAAGACCAACAACCGTGACTTTGATGCCATGTGCAGCTAAATCATTAGCAAATTCACAGCCGATCAGTCCATTCCCCAGAATTGTGACGTGTTGTTTATCTGATAATTGCTGACGGAAACGGCGATAATCCGCGAGATCATTTACGCTTATTGTTGCTGTAGAATCACCATCAATCGGAATGACGACTGGTGTTGCGCCTGTAGCAAGTACGAGTCTGCCATAAGGATAATTACCAATTGTGGTTTGAAGCTTTTTATTAACACGATCAATGTGAGTCACTTTGGTATGTGGATAAATGCGGATATTTAAACGTTTTTCCCAGTTCAGAGCAGACTCACGAACTACACTATCGCCATCTTTACCTAATGCTAAAGCATTAGATAAAGCGGGTTTGCTATATAAAGCCCCATCATCAGCAGTAAATACAGTAATCGACAAGTCTGCAGATTGGGCACGTAAAGCTGACGCCACTTGATAACCCGCATGGCCGCTACCAATAATCACCACGGGCTCAATAACGGCAGTTACCACTTGAGGAATTTCGTTCTCTTCAACATCCGTGATATCGAGCATTTCAAAATCAGCTTTACCCACCTGACACTCTGGACACATCCAGTCATCAGGGATATCTTCCCACTTTGTGCCTGGCGCTATCCCGTCATCAGGCCAACCTTTCGCTTCGTCATAGATCCAGCCACAGACAATACATAACCACTTTCTCATCTTGTCTATTTCCTTATTTCTTACAAATTACACGCTATGTTTCAAACGAATACCGATGTTACGAGTCTGAACATAACTGTAGATGGCTTCCTGCCCTTTCTCACGACCAAAACCTGATAAGCCCACACCACCAAACGGTGTTTCAATACCACCTGCAAACCATTCGTTAATAAAGACCTGACCTGCAATCAGTCGGTTTGCCACGCGAAGTGTTTGATTTAGATTTTCACCAAATACACCCGCAACAAGGCCAAAGTCCGTGCCATTTGCAATTGCAACTGCTTGGTCTTCATCATTAAAAGGCATAACGACCATAACTGGACCAAAAACTTCCTCCTGAGCAATCAACATATTTGCTTTTGCTTCAATAATCGTAGGTAAGACAAAATAGCCGTCTAGATCTGCTGCTTTACCACCCGTTAAGATTTTTGCACCTTCTTCACGAGCCTTATCAATCATGCTAAGAATCTGTTGCTGCTGATCTTTAGAAACAACTGGTGTAAGTTCCGCATTACTTTCACCAATGCCTATTGTTAGGTTTTCTGCCAGATGAATAACGGCTGCCTTAACTTCTTCATAGCGACTGCGGTGTACTAATAATCGTGACATTGCTGAGCAGACTTGCCCTGAGTTATAAAAAATTCCGACTTTAACGCTACGTAGTAACTGATCTAGATCAACATCTGCAAAAGCGATAGCGGCTGACTTACCGCCCAATTCCATTACAGAAGGTGTTGCACGTTCAGCCGCATCTTTTAAAATACGCTGACCTGTTACTACGGAACCTGTAAATACTATGTGGTTGGTCTCTTGGTGTTTAACCAGATGAGTACCCACTTCGGAGCCTTTACCGCACAGTAAGTTCACGGCACCTTGTGGAAAGCCTGCTTTTTCAATCGCTTTAATCAGTAAAACCATACCCAAAGGTGAAATTTCTGGTGACTTGATCACCACCGCATTGCCAGCTGCTAAAGCTGGAGCCAATGAACGTGCACAGATTGAAACAGGAAAGTTCCAAGGTACAATCTGAACAGATACACCCATTGGAATATACGAAGTGAAATCGATATAATCCTTACCTAAAGGTACTGAAATTCCTTCAATTTTATCTGCCATACCTGCGTAGTATTCGAAATAGCGAGCTGCTTCATCGAATTCTTCACGTGCTGTATCAACATTTTTACCATTTTCACGGCATAGGATTAATGCGCCCTCTTCAGCAATTTCACGAATCGCTTCTGCTGCTTTTAACATCCAGCTTGTACGTTGTGCAGGACGCACATCAATTAATGCACCACTGTTTACACAAGCTCTAGCCGCAGCCATTGCTGCATCTGCATCTTCGATACTTGCTCGAGCTACGGTTGCAAAAACTTGATCTGTTGCAGGGTTGATCACCTCAAATTGGTGAGCTGAATCTCGCCACTGACCATTCACATAGTTCAGGTAATGTTGCATGTTAGGCCTCCAACGCAGCTTTGGCCTGAGTCGCTAACCACTTTTGGAAAAAGTGTGTGGGTAAATCCATTTCAGGTGAAAATACACCTCCACCAAAGCCTGGAGAATGACGACCTTTCTGCATATTTTCGACAGCAAAAACATCTTCAGCAAAAACCACCTTCCATGATTCTAATGTTGCTTCACGGCATGCATCATATTTCGCATTTAAAGATTCATCGCTGACGTAATATAGACGGAGCCTTTCTAAGGTCTGTTCTGGAGCAATTGGATCAATCATCATGGCAAATGCATGATCAGCCTGAATACCTAACAATACGTTTGGAAATACAGCAACATATTCTGCATGGCGTAGTTGATCTTCAGGCCAACTTGGGAATTTTGGTAAATGGGTGCCTGCTGTCGCTGATAGGTTGTATTTATAACTTCCCTGGCCTGCAAAACGGTCTTCGAACATGATGTTGTAATGATCTTCAAGCTTAGAATAGGTATTTAATGCAGGATGCACCCATGGTAAATGATAGGCTTCACAATAATTTTCAACGGTAAGCTTCCAATTGCTTTTTACTGGCAGTTCAAAATGTGAACCCACATTACTACTGCGAATAAGCTCTAAACCGTTTTCACCTAGGAAAGGCTTCCAACGCTGCATTAATGGTGCGATATGATCTTCAAAAGATGCGGCATCGCCAGAAATATTAACGAAGACCATATCCATCCAGATCGCAGAACGGAGTGCCTTTAAACCATGTTTTTCACATTTAAAGCGTTCATCTTTATGCTGGCCAATTCCACCGACATGCGGAGTACCTTTTAAATTACCATTCAGGTCATAACTCCATGAATGATATGGACAGCGAATAACGCCTTCAATCGCACCTTGATCATGTACCAATTGCATGCCACGATGGCTACATACATTATGAAATACTTGAACTAAGCCATCGCGGTTACGCATCATAACCAATGGCATACCCATAAAATTTACTGGCTTTACATAACTATTTTTAGGTAAATCTGAAGCAAAACCCACACACACCCATGTTTTACTTAAAATATTGTCACGTTCGAAATTAAAATATTCATTGCTGGTATAAGCTAAATTGGGCATGCCATTAGATTCAGTAATTGGATTTAAAACATTATCAACTTGCTGAACCGTAATTAATTGTTGGCTAACTCGACTGTTCATCTGATGATCTCCCTTATATTTGAATGAATGCAGAACTCCCTGCGCTGAGATGATTTGCACACTCTGCTATTTCTTTGGAGATTGTGTTAAATATCGAGTTGTCTCACAAACGACTTTTTAGCTAGGTGTCTATGAGTTTTAATCATGCTCTTTAGATTAAATTTGCCTGACGGAATTAAATATTAAAAAAATAGCGCTCTTTCAAAAGTCAAAAAACAAACAATCATTGATAAAAAATTGTTGTTGAAAGTCCCTTCTGCCTTGGGGATGAGGCCTGTAAATGAGAATGAGGTGATTCTTCATATAAACCTGCTCCCTCTTGCGCATCACGACACTCATCCTTTTAAAAGGAGAGGAAAATTTCATTTACAGCTCAAAAAAGACTGATGCAAGAGCTCTCATCATCTTCCATGATTAAAACTCACTGATGAATGAGAATAAATCAGTTGAGTGTTCTTCCTCCTCATTACTACTCTGTATTATTCGCATCTGATAGCTAATGGTTTTTAGCTATTTGCAACGCATCCAAGGAGGAGTTATGCGTACAACAACAGGGGCCACTGATTCTCATTCAGTCGTTTCAATAATTTCAAAAGTACTGGTAGTTGCATTCGTTATATTTTGTGCTGTTTTCGCAGATTCCGCAGGAAAAATATTTGCCGATCTATCCAGTGTTTTATTACACAATATGAAGTGGTTTATTTTGTCTTCTGTGTCGGCAATGTGCTTTTTTTTGCTGTATGTGATGTGTAGCAGATACGGCTTACTTAAAATCGGGAAAGATACTGATCAACCTGAATATAGCTATTTTGCATGGATCTCCATGCTATTTTCATGTGCTATGGGGGTTGGTTTGGTGTTTTGGGGTGTCGCCGAACCGATGAACCATTATGCAAGCAACCCATTTACCCAAGGCTTAACCGATGAAGCAGCCAGCATGGCAATGCAAATTTCCTATTTTCATTGGGGTTTACACGCCTGGTCGATTTATTGTTTAGCCGCTTTAGCTATTGCCTACTTTTCATTTCGCAAAGGCTTACCCTTTTCATTACGTTCAATTTTGCATCCTATTATTGGCGATCGTATTTATGGTCCAATCGGGCATATCGTTGACATACTTGTGATTATTATTACAACTTTCGGTATTTCTCAAACGCTCGCCATTGGTGTATTACAGATTAATGCAGGCTTACATAAAGTTTTTAATATAGAAGTCAGTGTCACTGTTCAATTTATTCTCATGATTTCATTGTCGAGTATTGCGACCTTCTCCGTTGTACGTGGTATTGGCACAGGTATGCGCCGTCTTTCTGAAGTTAATATTATCTTATCCATCCTACTCATTTTAATTCTGATGTTTATCGGCCCTGCACGCTATATCACCAACTCATATATCGAAGGCATCGGTAACTATACATCTCACTTTATTGGGATGAGTTTATGGAGTGATGCCCAAAAAGATTCAGATTGGCAAAACTGGTGGACCGCTTTCTACTGGCTATGGTGGCCGACATGGGCGCCGTTTGTAGGGATGTTTATTGCCAAAATTTCTAAAGGACGTACCATTCGCCAACTCATTTCAGGTGTGCTGATTGTTCCAACTTTAGTGACTTTCTTTTGGTTTGCAGTATTTGGTGGTTCAGCCCTCAAAATTGAACAAGATGTTCGTAAAAGTTTTGAACAACAAACTACATTGATTGAGAATCAAATCGCGCCACCTGCGGATACGGTCATATATCAAGCATCTGCAATCACACCTGCTGCTGTTGAATTTAAGGGTGGGCCAATTGTAAAAGCAACTCAACAAGATAATACGCTGGCTGTATTTGAATTATTTAATGCCATAGATAGTGGATTATTCGGATCAATCCTCAGTATGGCGACCTGTCTGTTACTGATTACCTATCTCGTGACTTCACAAGATGCTGGTACTCATGTGCTCTGTTTTCTAGATACGCGCTCCGAAAAGGATACACCCATTCGTATTCGAATCATTTGGTGTCTATTCGTTACCGCAATTAGTTTAGGTTTACTCTATGCAGGTGGCCTAAAAACAATTCAAGCCGCTGTCATTCTATTTGGCTTTCCAATTATCGTTTTCCTCACCATTTCAATGTTTGCCTTAATGAAGGCATTTAAACAGGAAGACATTGCCAATATTGCGGTTGTAGCAAAGCATCCAGCAAGTAGGACTGAAATTTAACCTTCTTAGAGTCATTATAAAAAAGAGAACCCTTTTTAAACGGTTCTCTTTTAAAGAGTATAGGCTGGAAAAAGCTATTTCTACTTCAATACAACTAACTTAATAATAGCTCATTCAAACCTTTCTGCCCAACTTGTCTCGGCAACTGCTCTAAGAGCCATTGACGGAACTGTTTGACTGTAGAAGGAATAACTCCTCTATCAGTAGGTTCTAACATACAAAAATTGGCTTGGGTACGTAATACTGTTTCAACAGGACGAACCAATGCCCCACTTTCTAAATAATCATCGACTAAAGATCCCCATGCCAAAGCTACACCCTGACCATTAATGGCCGCCTGAATGAGCAGTGGGTAATTGTTAATATTGACTCTGCTTTTAGGCTTGAACATCGGATATCCCACCAAGGTAAACCATTCAGCCCAATTGACCCAATCTTTTTGCGACTCATCTAGTGACAGCAAACTCTTTCCAAAGATGTTTTCTGGACTTTTTTCTTGAAACTGAGCCAGATAGCTAGGACTGCAAACTGGGAAAACTTCTTCGGGGAATAAAGGCGTAACTTTCATCTCGAGTGGAGGTACTTTGCAGTAAAATAAAGCTAGGTCATAATCCATTTTATGCAGGTCAAGAATATTCTCGGTAGTTAATATTCTTAAATCAATGCCTTCATTTTGTTGAAAACTCGCCACTTTAGGCAATAACCACAAGGCTGCCATAGCATTGGTTGTGACCACAGTTACTTGATGCTCTCCCTGCCATTTTTTAATTTCAGCTGTTGCTTGAGACACATCCTGTAAAGCCCCGTAAATCGTTTGATAATATTGTAAGCCAGTCGGCGTTAAAACAATATTGCGATTGGCACGGACAAATAACTCCTTCCCTAGATATTCTTCGAGTTGCCTAATCTGGCGACTTATTGCACCTTGAGTCACATTCAGTTCATTTGCTGCCTGAGTAAAACTCAGATGGCGTGCTGCCGCCTCAAATACAATCAAACTGTTCATGGGTGGCAATGGTTTAATTCTCATGGACACTCCTCATTTGTCCTCTATATCCATGTCGAACACTTATGTTTGACCACCTTGTTCAGACAAAGGCAGCTAAAAGTTCAAATGGACTTCCTTGTGATGTCGCTCAATTAACTTATTATCAATGTAATAAATTATTTCATTCTTTTAATTTCGATAAAATCTCATAAATAACGACTAATAAAAAGTGAGAAAAACGAATAGATACATGAGTTTTTCTCATTCAAAATAATTTTCCTATCCTAAAAACAAAAAGGGCTGAAAATTCAGCCCTTTTCTCATGATCACTTTACAACTTATGCATCTGTATTCAACGCCACACTCGGTTGAGCATTTCTTAATTTACGCTGCTTTAGATAATACGCCAGCATCAAACAAAGAATCCAAGCTGGGATCATCATCACTGCAATACGCATATCCGCAGTCAATGACATCACCACCAAAATACCCAGCATAAAGATCATGCAAAGATAGTTACTAAATGGATAAGCAATACTTGGGAACTTGGTGGTAACACCCTGTGCCTGCATGGTTTTGCGAAACTTTAAATGCGTCCATGAAATCACTACCCAGTTAATCACAATCGCAGCAACCACTAGCATCATGAGCAGACCAAACGCTTTCTCTGGAAATGCATAATTAAGTAAGACGCAAAGTACAGTCACAAATGCAGAAACATAGACCGCATTGGTTGGGATACCACGGCTGTTAATTTTTTTCAGGAACTTGGGTGCATTGCCCTGCTGTGCCAAACCTAAAAGCATACGGCTGCTACAATAACTGGTTCCGTTATAAACCGAGACTGCCGCAGTCAAAATCACAAAATTCAACATGGTTGCAACACCTTGGCTATCCAACGAGGCAAAGACCATCACGAATGGGCTACCGCCTTGTGCCATTTGGTTCCAAGGGAATAACGCAAATAAGATGAAAAGTGTTGCAATGTAGAAAATCAAAATACGATAGATAATTTGATTGACTGCTTTTGGCAAGGTTTTATCTGGATCACGTGCTTCAGCCGCAGTAATCCCGAATAATTCAATGCCACCAAAGGCAAAAATGATTACAGCCATTGCCATGACCAGACCTTCCACACCAAATGGGAAGAATCCACCCAATGCCCACAGGTTACTGATGCTCGCCTGTGGCCCTGCTGTACCTGTTGCAAGCAAATAAGAACCAAAAGCGATCATGGCCAAGATTGCCAAGATTTTGATGATGGAAAACCAAAACTCCATTTCACCAAAAAACTTCACATGCAGAAGGTTAATCCCGTTAATCAGGATAAAAAACACCAATGCCGAAACCCAAGTCGGGATTTCAGGCCACCAATATTGAATATACAGCCCAATAGCACTTAATTCTGCCATACAGACCAGAACATTCAGCACCCAGTAGTTCCAGCCAGACATAAAGCCTGCAAAAGAACCCCAGTATTTGTAAGCAAAATGGCTAAACGAACCACTGACTGGCTCTTGTACCACCATCTCACCTAACTGTCGCATCATCAGGAATGCAATCAAGCCTGCAATTGCATAACCCAGAATGACCGATGGACCAGCCAGTTTAATCGATTGGGAAATCCCGAGAAACAAACCTGTACCAATGGCACCACCTAGCGCGATAAGCTGGATGTGCCGATTGCTTAAACCGTGTTTCAGGTTTCCTTGTTCCTGTTTTGACATATGATTATTCTCATCCTTGTCGCGTAATTTTTCTGTCTAAAATTACGTATATCATAAGTTAATCACAAATGCCTATATCTAACCGAAAAATAATTAATTCATTTTTCGAATAACCGCGCATATAAACAGAAAATTCCATAAATAACAAATATTATGAATAATGTAATTAAATTATGTATTGCGTAATTAAATATTTTCAGTATGATAGAAATCATAAAGTACATATTTCTTGCTTGAACGATAGGATTCAAATGGGTCAAAAGATCAATATTTATTTGATTTTCATATTGTTATAGAAAGCAGGATAAAAATTTAATAGGTCTTCATAAAACGAGAGACAAGGAAAGTAAATCATGGCACAACAATTAACCTCTTTTCTTGAGATTGATCCGCAATCAGATTTCACAATACATAATTTGCCATACGGTATTTTTAGCGAGAGCCCACAAGGTGAAAAACGCGTTGGCGTTGCAATTGGTGACTGGGTACTTGACCTTGCCGCATTAGAGCAAAAAGGCTTATTACAGCTCACGACAGCAAACTGTTTTAATCAGCCAACACTGAATAAATTTATTGAAACAGGCAAAAAAAATTGGCATACGGTTCGCAGCGCCTTACAAAGCTTGTTGTCTGCGGAAAACCCAAGCTTACGTGATGATGCCGATTTACGTCAGCAGATATTGTTTAAACAAGAAAATGTGATTTTGCATTTACCGATTCAGGTGCCTGGTTATACCGACTTCTATTCATCTAAAGAACATGCCACCAATGTCGGCACCATGTTTAGAGATCCAAAGAATGCACTATTGCCGAACTGGAGCGAATTGCCTGTAGGCTATAACGGTCGTGCCAGTTCTGTGATTGTCAGTGGCAAAGACATTGTGCGCCCTTCTGGCCAAATCAAATTACCGAATGAAGAACGCCCTGTGTTCTCGGCAACACGCAAACTCGACTTTGAACTCGAGACCGCTTTTGTAGTGGGTAAAGCAACTGAACTGGGTGAGCCAATTGCCATTGAAAACGCATGGGAACATATCTTTGGCATGGTGTTGCTGAATGACTGGTCAGCACGTGATATTCAACAATGGGAATATGTCCCTTTAGGCCCCTTCAATGCCAAAACTTTTGCCAGTGCCATTTCACCGTGGGTGGTGACGATGGAAGCGCTTGAGCCATTTAAAGTCAAAGGCCCAGAACAACAGCCGAAACCTTTGGGCTATCTACAAGAAAAAACCGCAAACAGCTATGACATTCACCTGAGTGTTGAAGTTCAAACACCGCAATCTGCACAGTCTGATGTGATTTGCCAAACCAACTTCAAATATATGTATTGGTCAATGGCGCAGCAACTAACCCATCACACCATTGCAGGCTGTAATGTTCAGGTTGGCGACTTGATGGGTTCAGGCACGATTTCAGGCCCAACCGAAGACTCGTACGGTAGCTTACTGGAACTGACGTGGAACACCACTAAACCACTGAGCCTCTCAAACGGCGAAAAGCGTGGCTTCTTGGAAGATGGCGATCGTGTCGTCATGAAAGGCTATTGTGAAAAAGATGGCATTCGCGTGGGCTTTGGTGAAGTTGCCAATCGCATTTTGCCAGCACGTCACTTTAGTTTTAATGAACAAAAGGACGAGCGCTATGAAACTGTATAGTTACTTTCGTAGCTCTGCGGCCTATCGAGTGCGTATCGCACTCAACCTGAAAGAACTGCCGTATGAAACAGAAGCAGTTCATTTGGTCAAAAATGAGCAGCAACAAGCGAGCTATCGGGCACTAAACCCGAGCCAGCTTGTACCGACACTACTTGACCAAGATCAGGCCTTATTACAGTCGCTCAGCATATTGGAATATCTGGAAGAACGTTATCCAGCCAAAGCACTGTTGCCTAAAGACCTTATAGAACGTGCCAAAGTTCGTGCCTTTGCACAGACTATTGCCTGTGACATTCACCCGCTCAATAACTTGAGAGTGTTGAAGTACCTGCAAAAAGAGCTTGCAGTCAGTGATGTGCAAAAAAACAGTTGGTATCAACACTGGATTTTGGAAGGCTTTCACAGCTTAGAAATGCAATTACAGCATTCCAATGGGCAATTCTGTTTTGGTACCCAAGCCACCTTTGCAGACTGTTGTCTGATTCCTCAGGTCTATAACGCCAAGCGCTTCAAAATTGATTTAAGTGCTTTCCCAAAGATTGAGTCGATTTACCAACATTGCTTAACCCTTCCCGCATTCTTGAATGCCACACCAGAACAACAACCAGATTGGGAATAAGCTAAAAAGGAGTTTTAACATGAGCTTTGCAATTAAAAAAATTCACCACGTGGCTTATCGCTGTAAAGATGCCAAAGAAACCGTGCAATGGTACAAACAAATGCTGCACATGGATTTTATCTTGGCGTTTGCAGAAGATCATGTCCCATCGACCAAAGCCTTTGACCCGTATATGCATTTATTCTTGGATGCAGGTCAAGGCAATGTATTGGCCTTCTTTGAGCTACCGACCCAACCAGAAATGGGCCGTGATGAAAATACACCACAATGGGTGCAGCACATTGCTTTTGAAGTCGAAGACCTAGATGCATTAATGACTGCAAAATCACATCTTGAAGAAAATGGGGTTAAAGTTTTAGGTGTAACCAATCATGGTATTTTCCATTCGATTTATTTCTTCGATCCAAATGGTCATCGCCTTGAACTGACCTATAACGATGCGCATGCCGATGCCAAGATTGCAAGGATTACCGAAGAAATGAAACTGGAAATGCTGGAGGAATGGAGCCGTACCAAACGTGCCCCACACCACACCCACTTCTTACATGAAGATGAACTCGGTGCATAAACCAGATTCATCCTGTCAGGCATTAGAGTTTTAAAACTCTAATGCCTTTTTTATGGTCTAAATTTAAAGCATCAAGCTGTTTTTACTGTATCTTGCACCGCTCAAAATAAAGTGCAATATGTCTAAAAACAATTGTATGCTTATACAATTCACCGATTTGATTCATTTAAAAAGATGATTTCTATTTTGCCCAATGCTCAGGCATTATGTGCTGATTGTAAATTGTCCAAAATTGACAGCAAACAAACATTGCAAAAGAGAAGCAGCTTAAGGGTTATTGAATGATTGAAGAAAAGTTATCTGGTGGGGTTCAATCACTTGAGGTTGGCTTAGCCGTGCTCAATGCCCTTTTAGAACACAACAAACCGATTATTTTAAAAGATCTATCCAGCAAACTGGATATGCACCCTGCCAAGGTACACCGCTATCTGGTCAGCCTGATTCGTATGAATTACGCCAAGCAGCTTACCGATGGTCAGTATGCCTTGGGTGATCAGGCGTGGCGTTTGGGTCTGAACTGTATTCAACATACCGATGTGTTACAGCTGGTTCAGCACCTGATTTACGAATTACAGAATAAAATTGGTTGTGGTATCCAAATCAGCAAATGGTCGCCTAAAGGGCCTTTAGTGGTGCAATCGATTGAATCTAACCACCCGATTTCGATCGTAACCAAAGTCGGCTCAATCATGCCGTTGGTGAATTCAGCAGCAGGTCGTGTGTTTGCCTCTTATATGCCTGAAGCCGTAATCAAGCCGCTGATGCAAGCGGAATGGGAAAAAGCGGCTCATAACCATTATCCGATTAAACCGACTGATTGGGATGAGTTTCTGCTACTTAAAGAAAATGTATTGCAGCACGGCATGTCGATTGCTCAAGGTGATCTTCTGGTCGGGATCAATGCCGTTGGTCTACCAATCTTTAATGCGCATCATTCCATGGAATTTTGTATTGTGGCACTGGACAGTGAAATGTTTTTCTCGGTGCGTGAAGGTAGTGAAAACTTAGAACTATTTAAACGTGAAGTTGCAGCGATTAATCAATATATTCAAACCCGTTAATTTTTCATCCATATAAAAAGCCAAGAATTCAATTCTTGGCTTTTTTATTTCATTTGAATGTAATTACTTTGCTTCTAACACACCACGGCGGATCTGGTCACGTTCGATTGATTCAAACAATGCCTTGAAGTTACCTTCGCCAAAACCATCATCATCTTTACGTTGAATAAATTCAAAGAACACAGGCCCAAGCATGTTTTGCGAGAAAATCTGTAACAGCAGTTTTTTCTGGCCATCTTTGGTATTGCCATCCAGTAAGATACCACGTTTTTGCAGTTCTTCAGTTGGTTCACCATGATTCGGCAAACGTTCTTTCAACATTTCATAATAGGTTTCAGGCGGCGCTGTCATAAACTGCATGCCGATCCCTTTTAACTTGTCCCATGTTGAAAGCAAGTCATCGGTAATAAACGCGATATGCTGAATACCTTCACCATTGAAATCTGCCAAGAACTCTGCAATTTGACCATTGCCCTTGTCTGAATCTTCATTCAATGGAATACGAATCATGCCATCTGGTGCAGTCAACGCTTTAGAGGTTAAACCGGTATATTCGCCTTTGATGTCAAAGTAACGAATTTCTTGGAAATTAAAGATTTTTTCATAGAAGTTCGCCCAATATTCCATACGTCCTTTATAGACGTTATGGGTTAAATGGTCGATTTCGTTCAGGCCTGCACCTTTTGGATTTCTGTCCGCATCATCAAAGAAAACGAAGTCATTTTCATAGATATCACGGTCAACCAAGAAAATTGGCATGCCACCAATTCCTTTAATCGCAGGGATATTCAATTCCATTGGCCCAGCTTGTGAATACATTGGCTCTGCACCAAGTTCCACTGCTTTGCTAAATGCTTTGGCTGCATCGCGAGTTCTGAAACCCATTGCACATGCTGAAGGGCCATGTTCTTTAAAGAAGAATGAAGCATAAGATTCAGGCTGGTAGTTCAAGATAATGTTGATATTACCCTGACGCCATAAATAAACTTTTTTAGATTTATGCTTTGCGACTTTGGAAAAACCGATGGTCTCAAAGATTTGATCTAATCCGTTTTCCGTCGAAACAAATTCAATAAAAGCAAAACCACATAGTTCTAATGGGTTATCTAAAATGTCCATCTAGTTTCCCTTATTTAGATAAATTCATCCGTTTCATGCTCTGCATAGGTCTTATTCTTCAATTGCTTAAAAAGCTGTCTAAAAGCATCAACCTATACATGCGTTATCAGAAAAGGCGACAGGTGTTTTTATAAGTATGTAAAAGCATCCATGTTTAAGCCCTTTCCGTCCATGAGTCAGCCAAATGAAGAAATCATCGTTCTTGATCTTGGCTCTCAGCTATAAATTCATGCTACAAGAAAGTTTTAATTTATGCAATACATAATTAAATTATGTTATGTGTAATTTTATTGGTTTTTTACTTGAGCATAAAGGCCACTATTAAAGAAGAAATCGGTGTATTGCTAAATCAGACCATGGTCTTGAGTGCATCAGAAATAATAGGGCTCAGGCCAAAAAAAACTGTCTTAAATCTTTAACAAAGTTCGATTAGTTTAAGTAACTAATGTCTTTAAATGAAAGAGATGATTGAGCAATGACCCATACGCTGATCTTCGAACAGTTGACTCAACTGATTGAAAACTATAGTCACGAGCACAGTGGCAGGCCACAAAAGATCTTGATTGGTTATAAAGCCTATTATGACTTGATGGGAAATTCGAGTTTTGCCACAGAGGTTACAGAATCGGCATTAAACCCCAATAAAAGAAAGTATAAGAAGATTAAAATTAAAGTTACCAAAGATGATTATCAACTCGAACTCGAATAGTGTTCTGGCTTACCATTAAATCTTTGGCTTTCTTACCATACAAAATACTCAGCAAGTAATGGCGCTGCGGCCTCAGCACCACCCGCTGCGATACCCGCGCTCAAGGCATTATTACCACCTGTCGCGGCAACAGCTGCACCTAAAATCGTATGAGCCAAGATATGCGCTGCACTGCCTTCAGCATCTTTACCCTTAAAGTACTGACAAATTTCATAGCTTGCCGCTGGACTCAATGTCGAGGCTGCAATACCTGCACCACTCGCAGTAGGTGCGGACAAGCCTGCCGACACCATATCTAATAACACACCCGCTTTTTGCCACTGACTGGCATCTTTCCCTGCGGCTTTTAACTCATCAATCTGCTTATTGATTTCAGCCTTAGCTTCTTGACGATTGGCATCAAACTTCTTGGTCACATCCATCTGTAGATTAATTTCTTTCTGAACCTTGTCCTTATCAAACACATTGTTCAGAGCACCACTGTTCTCGCGCGCTGTATCCGTCGTAACATCGGTTAAAATCTCAGATTTAATCTGCTCCGCAGTTTTTCCTGTCAGTTGCTGCTGACCTGACTCATTAGTGATGGTGATATTTTTCGTATTCACTCCACTCTTGGTCACACTACTGTCTTGATCACTGTCCAGACCAAAACCAATCGACTTGCTTACACCCACTTGGCTTGAAGCATGCCCGTCAATCTTATTCGGCTTCGACAGCACCGTATCCGGTTGCTTGTCGCCTTTGCTGTTGGTTGCTCCAGCATTGAAGCCAGCACCCACCGAAATACCTTTGGCATCATACTCACTGACATTTCGCAGCTCAGAATGCGTCAATGTTCCCGTGCTGAGGCTGTTTTTATTCTGCGTCTCGGCAAGTTGGGTCGAAGTAATAATTGCACCTTTCAGATCAGTATTGTTATTAAATTTAACTATCTGTTTTTTTAACAAAACTTAAAAAACTGAGTTCTATGCTAAACTCAGCTTTTAAAACTTTTATTAAATTATAACAACTATTTTTTTGTAAAAAAAACCTCATCGTCTTCAAGATTATCATCATCAATAAAAACAGGTGTTACAGTGGATTTATTAAAAAACAAATAATCGCCATCTATGTTTTCCACAAAAACACCACTACTCCACTTGTTTTCTAAAAATAATTTCTTTAATTTTTCCACTATTGTTTTTGGGCTTTGATCTTCAACTCTATAAAGATCAACAATTGTTTCAGCATCTCCCCTTAAATATCTATATGTGCACAAACATTTAATATTTTCATCAACATCCAAATAACCGCCATTGAAAAAATCATCCTGTTCTAACACTTTAATTTCAGAAGGTTTTATATTAAAAACTTCATAAATAAAACTCTCAATTAAGGTCGTATCTAATCTTTTTTCAAAAAAAATACTCATTTTGAATTTTCCTTTAAAACTTTAAGTGCAGCACTTCTTGCCTGTGGAGTAATCTTCATACTCTTTAAAATAGTCTCTGCTGTATCTGTTCTACCAAATTTATTATAAACACCTAATGCATTATAAGCTCCTCTATCCAGCGCATGAACACCAGGTCCAGAATGAGGATACAATTGACCATTACTTTTTTCAGCATACACTCTTCCATTCGGAAGTTTATGTAGAAGGTCACCTGTATTAGTATCTCTACCAATATTTTTTGCACTCCCACTTTTAATCATCTGGGTATCTTTATCCATATTTACCGATCGAGTTACGACTGTATTATTTTCTTTCGTTTGAGATTTTTGTGTAACAGAGGAAGCATTATGACGTGCATTAGGTGCTCTGATATTTTTTAAAGATTCATCTTGACCATCATCAGGTTCTGGTGGCATACCTGTTGCAGAATTACCAGAAGTTGATGGTAATGACTTTGGTGTAGACTTTTTATCTTTATCCTCAGATTGCTCACTTAAAATTGCAGCACCTACTGCTCCTAATGCATTTACTGTCGCACTTACGCAAGCTGGACTTTTTGCACTTGCGCCTGCTGCCATTGCAAACGCCTCTCCAGCCCCGACAATAAGAGGATAATAGCTATCCGTTGCATCAACTTTTTGGCTTTGTGAAAGCTCTATAATCAAGTTTCCAAATAGTAGCTGATCTTCTAGACTGAGTTTTTGATTTTCTTGCTCAATTTTATTTGCTATAGCATGTGCCTGTTTCGCCCCATCTATTGCCTGCCCTGTAACTTTAAGTGCTTGTACAATATTACCAACTGTAATTCCAGCTTCTTGACGATTGGCATCAAACTTCTTGGTCACTTCCATCTGTAGATTGATTTCTTTATTAAATAAATTTACAGAGTTAGGCCGACCTCACACCCAAGTTTTCACTTAAAGTTAAGCAACTTAGGAAAGCTCTATCTTTAAAATCTTTATGCAACAAAGCCTCAAAATTATCAAAAGAGGCTCCTAAAATAAAAAGCCTTGAATTAAAACTCAAGGCCTTTTATATAAATTATTTTTATTTATTCTCACTTCTTCACTTAACACGTTTCCCCCATTCTTCCACCGGAATATTATACTCATCCAATTCATCTTCTTTTAAATCACTTACTGCTTTCATATATAAACCAGGCCAATGATCCTCTTCTGGTATATAAGAAAATTCTGTATTAAATCCACCCTCTTCAGTCAAAGTTATTCTATAGTTAGTCCATTTTTCTTTAAAAATTTCTAAAGATCTTAACTCATCAATTAATGTACATATTTTTTTCAATTTCATAAACTCTTTCACCAAATGGAAACGTTTCGATTCTTCCATTTTTAAGAAGCCATTTCGCTCCCCCCGAGAAATGCTCAGGATAAATATCCCCAATAAAATATATTTCAACTGCATCTTCTGGCATTATTGACCATAATAACTTGCCTAGATTTTGATAAATCTCATTTTCATTCATATCTTATTTACCTGTAGAAGTATTTTTTAAAGTTAAAATTCTTGGCTTTCCAGAATCAATATTTTGAGTATTGTAGATTTCTCACTTTCGGGTGTGTTTTTGTTGGTGTCCCTAATAAATTTTCTTTGTTTATTAAAGGTACATACTCTTGTTTACCACTTGGCTTATTACTCCATAAATCATCATCTCTATGAGCATTATTTTCAACAGTTTGCTTTTTCGCATCAACTTCTGCTACTTTCTCAGTTGTTTTGACCTCACTCTTAACACCTTGAGATAACTTCCCACCAACTTTACCTAATAAAACTGCTTCTGCAATTGCAGCAGCTCCGCCTAGTGCATCTTGGCTTAGACTGAGCTCTGGCTTTCCATTATTAACGCTAAATACTTCATTTTTCCTTATCAAATTCTTTTAGTTTTTCTAGAAAAATTTGCCAAGGCTCTGGAACGCCTTCAACTATATCTATATATAAATCCCAATCCTCTTTTAATATATTATATAGAACAGGATGCATTTGACGAATATCATTATCTAAAGCGGCCTTGAACTCAAATAACTCAGATGAATCATTACTAGTTATATCTATTTCACTTTCAAAAAAAACCCTCAGCCCAATATAATTTTCTATCATTGATAAGTAGTGATATTTTCCATCTGTAAAATATATAGAGCATACCATTCCTTTCAATCCTGAATCTCTCTCAACGAATCTCATTTTATTCACTCCAAGTTGGTCTGATAATTACTCTCCACCGCATTCTGCGCAGACTGTCCACCTTGAACTGTACTTGATACATCACCAGTGGTTGCACCAACAGCGCTCCCTGCTAAACCGACAATAGAGCTAATTGTAGATTTCTCACTAGCTGTTAAATCTTTGACTTCTTTTCCATACAAATACTCAGCAAGTAACGGTGCTGCGGCCTCAGCACTACCTGCTGCAATACCCGCGCTCAAGGCATTATTACCACCTGTCGCGGCAACTGCTGCACCTAAAATCGTATGAGCCAAGATATGCGCTGCACTACCTTCAGCATCTTTACCCTTAAAGTATTGACCAATTTCATAGCTTGCCGCTGGACTCAATGTCGAGACGGCAATACCTGTACCACTCGCAGTAGGTGCGGACAAGCCTGCCGATACCATATCTTCTATTTGGCAATTGATAAATATAAAAATATTTTCGATCTACAACCTTATAAAATAGCTACATTCTTACTTCACCATTTTGCATTAAAATTATATTTTCCGAACCAAACCTCTCTTTTATAATCAGGGAGTTATGCAGTCTCTCTTTTCATCTAAGTTTATATTTTGCTTTTAATGAACTTTAGTTTAGAAAACAAATTAATCGCATCTTCATCACGATCTAAAATATCATCTAACAAATTGTTTTCAGCCAAAGCCCAATGCAGTAACATAAAACTACTATTACCATCACTACCAATATAAACCACATCAAAACTAAATTTAGGATCAATAACTTCAACATCCTTCTGACGAAATGCAGCTATACTATCCTCACCAACGGCTATACCATAAAAATAAATATCCTTATTATAATGATATAGACCATAAACATTTACTTCTCCACCATACTCTTTATCAATTACACGCATAAAATAGCTCACTTCAATTTACTTTTTTGTTCATACAAAGGTTTACTAACAATTTTCATGTCATAAACCTTTTCTTTCACACTATTTTATCTGCCAATTTTTATATATTTCTCAAGCATTAAAAACAGCATCTAAAAAAAGAAGAAAACAGCTGTTTTATTTTCTATGGCTGTTAAAATAATTTTTTTATACTACACCACAGCTCCTCCAAACCGCTATATTTATAGGAATACTCTATTGTCAAATCTAAAGCCTTAGGCAAGTCCTTATAGGAAATACTTTCATCTTCATAGTTATCGATTAATAACCCTAGATGCTTATTTAGACAATTAAAATAATCAATTTTTTCTAAAGCCTCATAATCACTTTGGGAAATATTTAACTCTATCAGATCCCCTTCAATATTTTCATCAAAATCTAATCTTAATTTAGCTTGTTCGGATATAGTGGCACAAATGGTTTTCATGATCTTGTTCCTAATAAGTTACTTTATCAATTTTAAAATGAGTTACCTCATTATATTCAGCTTGCGACCTACCAGACTTCTTACCATTTGGTAAAGTCTTGTTGCTTGGAACATTCCCATTCAAGTCTAAATACTTCCTTTTACCTTTTAAAGATGGATCAATGACTCTAAAATACCTCCTTTTAAATCATAAACCACCAATGAAAATTTGGTAACAAATTTAAAGAGCTAGTGTCGTTCAATAAAGCTAAGTAATTAAAAGGATATTTAAATCCTTGAGTAAAATATCACAAGGATAAGGTTTAAAAATTTCTACCTCCATTATTTAACTACCTTAAGACCATATAGTACGCAAACTTAACTTATAGTATTACTCTCTATCTTAATTTATCATCTTCTCAAAAAATATTTAGGTATCATTCAGTACAAAGTTCAACCACTTATCAAAATTTTCTTTTTTATAAAAATTTTTTTATTCGCTAAGTCATATACAAATACTCTAGAGTTACCGCTATGATCTGTTAAATCAAAGCAGGCTGCCCAATCTCCATCTCTAGCGAATTCAACTAAGTTTCTATGTCCTGTTAAATTATAATAAATATCCTTAAAAAAGCCGCACTTGAAGTACGGCTAGAATCATTACTGTGGTATTTATATAGCATTACCGTATATTTTGGTTGAACTTACTTCTTTTTCTATAACAATTCCAACAACTTACTTATAGATCTTTTAACCAATCTGGTTCTTCAACTTCAGGTACATGACTATATTCTCTATTATCAACTACAGGAAGCCATCCACTTCCTGATTCGAACATAGACAGGTTTTCAATAATATATAAATCATTCTCAAGCTTAGATAAAGTAATTAATCCATATTTATAATGAAGATACTCTCCACCAGCACCTGCAGATACTCTTAAATCAATTTCTTTATAATCCCAACCTGTTACAAGACCTGTAACCTGAGGATAAGCGACTAAAAAGTCGATTTCAAATTTTTCAGCAATCTTACATAAACACGGTATTTGTGATGTTTTAAGCATATTTTCTGTATGAAGATCGTCTTCGAATTTAGCATGAACTTGTAACATTACTTAAAACTCCTTGGGATTATAGCCTCATAGCCTCACCAGTAAACGCTTTTTTAAAGCGTCTCAAGTGGACTAAAATAACTTTTACCATGTGGATCTCTAACTTACAAAAATTTATCTCCCTAATTTTTATAACTGAATTACAAGCTCTAGCTAACTTACCAACTAAAGTAGTAATACACAAACCATATAAAAAAGCATGCCAATATGACATGCTTTTAAATTAAGAAAAACAAACTACAAAATTTTATGATTTTTCATCATAAATAAACTTCGTATGAGCCCTGCCATTTTCATCCAGTGTAAGAATAAGCTTAGTCCATACTCCTCCTGTATGTTCCTGTACTAATCTATGAAGCTCTTCCAGCAGATACTGCTGCCCGATTCCATGTGCAACATAAGGCGCAAGTGTATTTGCTACAACCTGCATATCGGTTTGTCCACCCAATGCACCTGTCACTGCCATATCAAATATCAGTAACTGTTAGATCAGGTTTGAGCTAGTACAATTTAAATAAGTTTACTCTTGCTCACTTAAGCTCAAACTTTGCTATTATTTGTCTATAATGAATTGATTTTCTTTCTTCTTACATGTTTATTCATCTGGATCAACATCCCATAAACTAGAATTTGGATTCGCATATTCACCATTTTCTATGACAGAACACCATCCAACACCATTCACGAACATGCTCAATGCAACAATAGCGAACTTCTTTTCAGCAATCTGATTTAGTGTGATTAAACTTCTCTTATAATACAAATATTCCCCTCCTGTTCCAGCAGGCACTCTATGATTTAGATCATGCCATGACCACTCTAGAACCTGTCCAGACACATTAGGTACAGTTTCAAAAAAATCAATCATAAAAGTATCACTTATTCTAACTAAACAAGGAATATTTTCACAATCTAACATCATTTCTGAATAGATATTATTAGGTAAATCTAAATTTAAATTTAACATTTATTTATAATTCCTTGGAACAATTGCTTCGCCAGTAAATGCTTTTTTAAAAGTATCGACTGGGCTAAAATAGCTTTTACCATGTGGATCACGTATGGCAACTACCTTCTGACCATTTTTCTCTGTAATACCATCTACTACAACAAAATGTGAAAACTCTTTTGGGTTCTTAGGGTCAGCAATACGAACTATCACAGGTTTACCATTACTAGTATAACGGCTAAGATCATTTAATGTACGTGCAGAAAAGTTGTAGACATCTATATTGTTGTCTTTCATTATTTTTGCAACTTCCTGTGGATATAATCCATCAATCTTATATCCATATTTTTGCATCAGTTGATCAACATTTACTGGCTTACCCAAAGTATCTAATACCATAGCACATGAATTATGCCCACATGTCGGAGACTGGCCTTGATTTAAAACTAGTCTATCTGTATTTCTTGGTATTGCATCCTTAGCAAGTGGATTCTTTGATGATGGTGAAAATACATTCCCACCTAGCATTTGTTCGGTAATCTCTTTACCGTACTGTTTTTCAATTGCTTTTAATACATCATCACTAACACGAGTTACACCTGAAACTGTCTTAGTAAATCCTAAACCTAACATTGAGGCTTTTGCCATTTGCCTTTCATTTGGCGTTATTTGCTCACCCGTTAACGGATCGTATTCAGCCCCTAAAACTGCTGCAAGTTGGCGAACTGTCATGTCATTAATTACAGTGCCAACCTTATTACCTAAAGTCTTTTCTGGAATTGGTGCTATAGAATTTTGAGTTGTCCCACTGATACAACCTAAATCTTTCCCTGCTCTCGCATCTTCAACTAATTGGGTTTCTTTCTTTGAATAACCATTGGTCTCATTCAGAAGCCCCATTGTTTCCGTCGATATTCCAAGCCGCTTCAGTAACTGAATCGTTTCTTTCATTTCAGGTGAAGCATCACTTGCCAGAATTTGCTCTAAATGATTTTTTACACAAGAAGCATCATTGGTCTGTGCACAAGTTTTAAAATGCTCATCAAGGATCTTATCCGCTTTTCTTAACGCCGATATTCCTCGCTCAATACAGCCTCTATCACTTGGACTGCATTTTTGAAGTTGTTTATTAACGACCTTCAGTGTCGCTTTAGTTTGATAATTATTCTCCACCGCATTCTGGGCAGACTGTCCACCTTGAACTGTACTTGATACATCACCTGTGGTTGCACCAACAGCACTCCCTGCTAAACCGACAATAGAGCTAATTGTAGATTTCTCACTTGCGGTTAGATCTTTAGCTTTCTTACCATACAAATACTCGGCAAGTAACGGCGCTGCGGCCTCAGCACCACCTGCTGCAATACCCGCACTCAAGGCATTATTACCACCTGTCGCGGCAACTGCTGCACCTAAAATCGTATGAGCCAAGATATGCGCTGCACTGCCTTGAGCATCTTTACCCTTAAAGTACTGACAAATTTCATAGCTTGCCGCTGGACTCAATGTCGAGGCTGCAATACCTGCACCACTCGCAGTAGGTGCGGACAAGCCTGCCGACACCATATCTCATGACACACCCGCTTTTGCCACTGACTGGCATCTTTCCTAAAAATTTTACTCTATCTTTCCAGATCAAAGGCAAAACCTATACATAAAAAGCCGCATTAAAAATACGGCTAAAAATGATTACATCTAACTCATTTTCTCTTTACTTAATTCCAAATTCAACCAATCACAATTAATACAAATCATTTTTTTATAATTTTCTTCTGTATAATAATCAGAAGCATCTACATTATTATTTACACCTTGAATCATATGTGGTGAATTCTTTGACTGCCCCCAATCAATCCAAAAATTTGATAACTCTAATAAACCATACATTGGGTCTAAGCTCAACCCGTTAAGCTTCAAGTCCAAACAAACTAATAACCACTTATGAGACGATTTTGAAATATCAATATTTAAAGTATTTACTACTTTTCTCAACAGATTCAGAACATCATCTCGCGCAGTATCTTTATCTACAACTAACAATTCATTTAAGACTTCAGTTAATTCGTGGGCAACAACTTCTGTCCTTAGAAAATAATCTTCGACAAAACTACTTACCATCTCATTACTTAAACAACCATATTCTGGAACTCCTATATATCCAATATAGATAGCTCCAAAATCATCAAAATTAAGCTGTTTAAGTTTTTCATATGCTTGAGTTATCATGGTTTAGTTGGCACCCCTGTAATTTTACCATTTGGAATAAACATTATATGCGAGACTCCACCTAATTTAGGATCAACTATCCATTCAAAACGACCAACAGTACCATTCATACTACCTTCTTGTTGCCAGATTCTTCCTTACTGTACAGAATTTTACTTATATTTAAACTTCAACCATCAAAATAAAAAAGCCATTAATTTCAAATGGCTTTTTTATGAATCACCAATTAAATACTATTCATGAAGTAAATTCAAAAAATCATCAAAGTTAGCGGCAACATTATTTACAACCATTGAGCTTTTCCCACTTTTATCATCGACAAAATCATCATGATATACTAATACTACTTTAGGATCTGAGCTTTCTGTATTATCTCTATAATTAAAACAGATATAATCTCCATTCGCACATATACCAAAAATAACAAGATGCTCCACACCATAATTACTCAGGTCAGAAATATTCTCTTGCTCTCTCAAAATATTCCCATCTGAATGATTATCTTTAAAACTTAAGAAGTTTAGATCTCTCTCATCAGGTTTATTGTAGATATTTATGAAATCAAAAATATTTTTCTCAAATATTACAGCATCATGATCCTTTATCAAATTGATGTAATTTTTTGGAAAAGCATATCCAATTTGATTTTGAGCTTTAACAATTTCATCTAGTGAATTTTGACCATTATTCGATAAATTTCCATAATTCTTTCCATTACTTACATTTAAACCTCAATCATCAAAATAAAAAGCCATTAATTTTTAAATGGCTTTTTATAAATAACAAATTAAGTACTAATCATGGAGTAATTTTAAAAAATCATCAAAGCTATCCGCCACTTTAACAACACGCATTTTTTTATTACCATATTCATCTTCGATGAGATCATCATGATACATTATTATTACTAATGGATTATCTGATTCAGGATTTTGGCGATAATCAAATGATAAGTAATCACCTCTTCCATTAAGACCAAAGACAATTACATTATCATAACCTAAACCATCATAATCCTGAAACTTAACAATGTTATCAGCGCCAATTTCATCTCCATACGCACAAAACCCTATACTAGACTCACCAACATTACCATTAGAATCTATATAGTTAAAACAATTTTCCAAAAATTGAACACCATTATGTTTCTCCATTAACTCCATGTATTTTTCAGGTAAAGTTAATCCATAGGTATTTATAAATTCAACCAGAAAACTTTTATTAATAGATCCAAAATCATACATTACAGTTAAATTTTTCATTTTTTATCACTTAAAATTGTTTATTAAATAAATTTCTTTGTTTTAAAATAAAAAAGCATGCCATTATTGACATGCTTTTTAAATTAATCATAGATTTACTCTAGTTATAATTTTCAATTTAAAACATTTTTTACATAAGGTCTTAAATTTTTTACTTATTTAATTCAAAAAATCATCTTGATTAATTTCCACTCACCTTTTTAGGCTACCTATTGTTATCAAACTTAATTTATTATCAAATCCAAACTCAAAATGCAAATATTTATTTTCCATTTCATACTTAATCCATTTCTGGCCTTTTTTTTCAGGGATACCTAGCAACTTTTCAATGTCAGATTTTGTTGAATCATAGTTAACATTAAAAATCAAATCATCCAAAAAAGGATATTTCACATACTCCTCATTATTCTGAATATATATAAAAATTACCTTAAGAGTATCATTTTCATCAAACTGAAAAGTAACCCCTCTTTTAAAAAACTCCCAATATGATAGTTTCTCTCCATCAAAATTAGTTATTGAGGTTTCAAAATCCATGGCAATAACACTAACTGCATCTAATATTATTTTATCTGGTATTGATCGCCCAATACTATCTAAAAAAATATTTACATTACCTAGTAAGTTCATTTAATTGATACCTCTATCTTTATTACGCTCAATAACATTTTTAATTGCTTCATCAACACTCTTGCGATCAAAACCTTTATTTTCTAAATTTTTTCTTAAAACATCTAGATCACATCTCTGGGCTTCACATAAATTCTGAGCATCTTTCTCTATTTGAGCAGAAGTATTTTTACCAGAATATGTTCTACCTGCTTTATGGGTATCTTTAGTAACCTCAATAACTGTTGCCTCATTATATAACGTTTTTGCCTCATTATCCGTTAATTTACGTCCTAGCTCATTTTCTTTTGTTTTTTTAATGCAGCGAATGACGGAATATGATCATGTTCTAAGCCATTTCAAACTTGTACTCTAGATTTATGAAATTACCAACTGACGTAGAAATATCAAGATCTAATAAAAAAGCATGTCATATTGACATGCTTTTTAAATAAACCCATTAATAATGAGACTATATTTTATTCAAAAAGACCTAATGTTATTTGCTTTAATCCTAGTTCTTGTTCAAACTCAAAGTGGATATATCTATGATCATCTATTTTATATTTGATCCAATTAGTTCCAGAAAAAATCGGCAGACCAAAAGCTTTAGTAACCTCTTCTTTTGTCGCACTTAAACTTAATCCATCTATTAAATAGTCTTTTCTTGAATATGAACTATATTCATCATTTGGTTTAATGAAAAAAAATATTGCAGATAATTTCTTTTCTTCAAATAGATACTCAACCCCACTTTTAAAGAAACGATAATAAGAGCTATCTTCAAAATCTGATTCATCATATTCAAAACTAGTACCAATTAACATTATTGAATTTAACATTTCATCATCGCCTTGAACCAAACCAAGACTATTTATAAATATAACAATTTCTCCACTTAGCTTATCCACTAATGAATCCCCTTATCTTTATTTCTCTCAGTTAGCTTTAAGATCGCGTCATCAACAGCTTTCTTACTATGCCCTCGATCTAAAAGGTTTTGCCGTAATACATCAATATCACAGCGTTGAGCCTCGCATAAATTCTGAGCATCTTTTGCTATTTGCTCAGTTGTATTTTTACCACTATGTGTTCTACCTGCTTTATGGGTATCTTTAGTAACCTCAATAACTGTTGCCTCATTATATAGCGTTTTTGCTTCATTATCCGTTAATTTACGTCCTAGCTCATTTTCTTTAGCTTTTTTCAATGCGGCGAATGATGGAATATGATCATGCTCTAAGCCATCACCAACTTGCGCTCTAGACTTAAGTTCCTTATATGAGCCAACCTCCAACTCTTTAACAGGATCTTTTTTATCAGCGACATCTGTTCTTGGCTTAGACGTATTGGTCTCAGAATCTTTACCTTTGACAATTTTACCGCCCACAACCCCAGCGCCAGCTCCCAATACAATATCGGTAATAACTCCAACGCCATCCTTACTCCATTGTAATTGATCTACTAGCTGTTGAGCTGTTTCATTACCGCTTGATTGAATTTGCTGCTTATTTCCTAAAATTAAATCAATTGTCTCGCCATCTGTATTCTGTAGCCCTGCAGTGATATCTCAAATGATAGGTTGTTTGACTTCCTCTATCTTTTCTCCTACAACACTATCCAAAACAATTGATTTAACTAAATTTGCTGGTCCACCTAATACTAACCCCAAAGCCATTCCCACATGTGCTGGATTAACTGGACTGCTTTCAAGTGCTTTATCTACTTTTTGTTTAATTTGACCAGCTTTAGTAACAACATCTAAAAGGGCATTTGTTGTATTATCAACCGCTATCTTCTCTGTTCCAAACATCGCCTCCTGACCTGTTCCATTTGGTAAAAGAATTCCCTTTGTTGCATTAACAACAATTGTTTCAAGAGGAATATCAAACTCGCGTACATTGCTATTTTTTTGCGTTACTTGTTCTTCAATTCGATCAATAACTTTTGATGCCTGTTCTTCACTAAAGCCTTGCTTAATCAGCTCTGCTTCAACTGAAGCTTTTTGTTTCGTATATTCATTAACCTCTTTGACTAGTTGTAAGGTCTCTGGATCATTCATCATCTGTTCGAAGTCTTTAGGCTCACCACCATTACGGATGTATTCTGGATATGCCTCTGCTAATACTTCGCCACCTGCTTTCATTTCCTCTGGCATCGTCACGAGTTTTGATTGAACATTATTTAAAGTTTGTAGAACTTTGTCTTTATATTCTCCATCAGGTAAAGCTTTGACAATATTCTCTGTACTCTGTCTAAGGTTCTCAGGCAAATCTTTCTGTTCTTGAACAATCTCGGCACGACCATCTTTACTTAATAAACGATGATCAACCGTCACCGAACCATCTAACATCCCTGTGGTTTGATCACGGGTAATCTCTTGTGCCGCGTTGATGTCTCGATTGGTATTTTCAGCTACATTTTTAACTGAACCTCGCCCCATCGTGGCTTTCGTCGTTTGTTCCGTTTCTTGACCTCTACTATTTAGTCCAATCGTGGTTGAACCATTCGGGAACTTACTGCTGTTTTGATCCAATCCTTTGGTTGACTTACCAACCGACGTAGAGAGATCAAAACCACTTTGCTTATTGTTGCTATGATCCTGAATATCTTTTAGCTCAAGCTCACCCGTAAAGTTAAGTTTGCCATGATCTTGCAATGTACCATCGGTTTGCTTACTGGCATTAGCAATGACACCACCAACGTTAGTGACTTTCTTCACGCCCATTGCATCGAGATCGGCATCATTTTGTGCATTACCAATCAATAATGTACTTTGGTTATTCACCCATGCACTGTCACTGTTCCCTTTGCTTTGATTTACGCCTAGCGTGACATTACCTGAAGTACCACCACCAATTGACCCTCCTTTACTGCTGTTACTGCTCTGTGCTGTATCTTGCAAGCTTTCAACATGAATATTGTTCACTTGTAGATTGCCTCTATCCTGTATAGAGACCGATCCACCTTTGATATTCAAGTTGTTTAAGCTACCCGAAACTTTATTCAGCTCAACTTGGCTGTTTACATGGTTGAGGCTTTGACTTTGAGACTGACTGTCTTGCTTACCAATCGATGCACTACCGCCACCGCCTGAGCTGATCGTGATTTTTTGGTTTTCAGTTTTAGTCTTACTTTCCTGCTGAGTACGTTCTGTGCCCGCAGTAATATTCAGATCTTTGGTGCCATCAAAAGTTGTTGTTCCTGTCGCACGTAAATTACTGCCCTGAATATTGGCATTTTGTCCTTCTGACTTCAGGGTTAAATTATTGAGTTCAAGATTACTACCTTGCCATTGTGTCTCTAAGGACTTAGTCGTACTTTCTGTTTTAATACGCTCGCCATTGGCACCAATTGTAAAGCCTGTCCCAAAACTGGTCGAGCCTGCGGCGGCTGCACCTGCCGCTGCTGCACCTGCTGCAATCTGAGCAGTCGCTAGATTAGTGGTTGCCATCGCAATATTGGCTTTACTGTCATTTAGAGCCTGTTTGGTAATTCGACCCGCAGCATAGTCTTTCTCAGCCTTGTTATAGGTGTCTTTTGCCTGAGAGAGTGCTTTAATTGCATCTTTGACTGCAATCAAAGCATTGGCTGCATCTAAATAGGCGTTACGAACACCCACTTCCGTGCTGACTTTTTCTGTTTTGGTTTTTTCTTCAATCGTGGTGGTATTTTCATAACCACCAATATTAAGCTCACCACGACCATGATCAATCACGGTATCTCCAGTGGCTTTTATATTTTGTCCGCGTAGATCAACCCCTTCAGTGCCTTCAATGGTTATGTTCTTCGCATTGATCTCACCAGATTTATGCGTGGTTTTGGTTGTTGTCGTAGTTTGCTCAGTATCTTCTGTAACAAAACCACCGAGACGGATATTATCGTTATTTAACTTAACTCCGAGCCCTTGAACAGTTTCCTCACCTTTAGCAATGCTCTGTTTTTCTGTTTCCTTCGCTGCATCTAGGGTGACTTTCTTACCAGATAAGTGAACATTATCAGCAGTCAAGTTACCACTGGTGATCGTAGTATTATTGGCTGAACCAATCGCAATATTTTCAGCAGTGAGTGTATTGCCTTGTTGCAGGGTCTTTTCTGTACGCTCTGATGAAGATGAGCCGACGCTAATTTTCTTATTTAACCCTAGGCCAGTTGCGCCAATAGCAACTGATTTGATTAATTCCTTGGCAATCCCTCGATAACCTTCTTGTTGCTCATCCCATTGTTTATTCTGGGTCTCGAGCGTATTCAAAGTGACATTTTCAGGCATTGTTGAGCCGTCTTTCGCCTTGAGTTGGCCGTTAGACTGACGCTCCATCAAGGTATTACCGACGATGATATTTTTACCCGCTTCAACTTTATTTGCTTCTAAGATAATGTTTTTACTGGCATTGATATCAACATTCTGTCCAGCTTTTAACTCAGTCTGGGCAATCTCTTGCTGCACAAATCCAGATTGACGGTTTTTATATTTAATCGCATCTGTACTTGAAGAAGCGATACTTTGACTTGTTTCATTAATAGTCGAATTTAATGCAACATTACCTTGCTGAGCTTGAATTTGTATATCCTTACCCGCTTCAGCTTTCAAATGTGTCGCTTGAATATCACCTTGCTTGGTATTCAGGACAATATTGCCCCCCGCCTTGATCTGATTGGCGATAGACTGACTCGATGACCATTGCTCACTATGTTCTGTCTTACCGCCCAATAATCCACCAGATTTACCTGTACTAGATGTATCTGTTGAATGAAGGTTATTACCATTTTCAAGCTGAATACCTTGTTTAGTATTGAGTAAAATGTTGCCTGATCTACTCTCAAGGTTGACCGCTTTACCCTCAATTTTATTTGCACTCAGGTCAATACTTCCTAAGCCAGATATTTTGCTGCCTTGATCAATTCGACGAATAGCCTGGTTGTAGTTCTTATCATCAACATAGCCATGATTGTTGACCTCAGTCTGAATCGCACCAATATTCAAGTTGCCTTGGCTTTCAATACGGGTATGTCCTGTTTGGTTCAGGATTTCAGCCCCTTTAATCGTTGCATCACCACCGACACGAACCGAGATCGAAGTTTTGAGATTTTCTGAATCAATCGTTTTTACACTTGATGGGGCTTTGGTGTAGATCCCCGCCACACGATCAATACCGGTACGGGTAAATACGCTTTCCCCAATCTTGTTTTCACTGCTTTGGGTTGAACTGCTTAAGTTGAGATTATTCCCCACATTTAAGTCAACCTTGTCCTGAGCATGGATTTGCCCACCAATAATATTGAGATCTTTTTTAGTGGTTAATCCAACTTGGTTGGCTTGGATGCGACCATTTAGTACATCAATATTTTCAGCATTTAAAACAACTGCTTGACGCCCAGCTATAGTCCCTGAGTTAATCACATTGTCTTTAACATCCAACTGAATCGAATCCGCTGAAATCAGCGTACCATCGCCTCTCAGATCACCGACACGTGCTTTGACATACACCTGTGGAACAAGGGCTTTGGTGCTGCTTCCATCTGCTAAAATAATGGTCTTTTCTTCAAGCCAGACAATATCACTGGTGAGCTGAGCAATCTGTTCAGGGGTTAAAGCAATCCCTGGCTGTAATTTGTACTGCTTCGCAAATGATGCACCATTATTCATCAAGGCCTTATATTGATCTTCATCTGAACCATAGCCATCAAGGAAACGTCGGCCCGTTAATTTTGCAACCTGATCTTGCACCAAACGCTGTTCATAATAACCGTCACCTAGACGTTTTTGCTGTAATGCAGGGTCTAAACCGAGTGCTTTAATCATATGGTCTGACGAAAGCCATTTCTTATAATTGGTAAAGGCTGGGTCTGTTTCAACCAAATGCTGAGCTTGGCTGTCTTTCGTGGTAATCAACAAGGCATTGCTAGGCAAACGAATATGATCTTGTGTAATAGTTCTTACCGTGACGTCATCCGATTGATGAATCGCGGATGCATCTTTTTTCACTCCATCTAATTGAGTACTTTTAACCTCATCAACATTTTGTTGCTGTCCACCCTCAAGTTCTGCTTTGCTGTCAACATTTAATGCATTCAGTCCATCAGGTTTCTTGATCGTCACGTCAAGGTCTGAAGTGACTTGACCTGCATTGACATCAATCTGCTGGTTTTGGCTGTGTTGATTGTCTCGTTGCGCTTGATTGCCCGTTTGTGCCTGATCAACGTGTTGCTGGATGGATTGCTGTTTAATATTCTCAGCCGGATTGGTTGATGTATTCAGCGTATGTTCTTTAATCTCACCTAAACGGATCGGTTGTGTGGTCACAACATCGGAAGGTTGATAATTAACTTTGCCTCCCCACTTATGTTTATGTTTGGTTCTTAGCTTATTCCAACCCACAGAGTGCCATTGGCTGGTCCCGTTTTCAACTTTATCAATAGTGCGTAAATCAGTGCTCTCATTGGTTATCGAACCAATACCATTCAAGATAGACTGACCCACAAGTACCTGACTGTCCTTATTCAGGAAATTTGCATCAGGTGAAAAACTCAGATTACCACCTGCAATAATCTGTCCAGGACTGGTGGACTGGACTTCATCTGCACTATGAACTTTGGTAAACTCGTATCTGGTCCAATCCTCACCGATTTCACGCGTTGCAGCGCCACCTTCTACGTCTGGGACAAATAGGATCGCATTGCTCAAGCCACGTTTTGATTTTCCTAGGCGGACATCTTTTGAGTCCCATGTTTGCCCATCTTTACCGTATTCAGTTACGCTTTCCCGCTTTTTCTCAATCAATTGAATGACCAGATTTTCATTCATATTTTCAATACGATGAGCGCCTAAATGCATATCTCCAATCGATTCAATGACCGCACTGCCATTGTAGATTTTATCTGCACTGCCTTGTGCTTTTAGGTTACTGTCTAGGCTGCCACCGATATTTAAATTACCAGCACTGAAAATCCAGGCATTGTCTCGCCCATTGTCCTTGACCTCTCCACCTGAACGGTTATTCAACGTTCCTATACCGAGATCCATATCTCCACGAGAAGCAATGACTGCGCCTGTACCTGCAAGATTACTCTGGTTATCTAGCGTATTGGCCTGAATCGCAACATGTGTACCATAAATCCGCGCACCATCATTCCAGACACGATTTGCCTGAATATGGGTCAGGTCACCCCCATTAATCAAACCTTGGTTATGTACTGTGTTTTGAGCAAGCAAATGCAGTTCATTTGCTGAAATAGTTGCATCTTTCTGGTTATCAATGTTTTGTGCATTCAGCATGATTTTCTGGCCAGCCGACAACTCAGACTGATTGATAATATTCTTTTCCGTACTTAACTTGAGTAAGCCATTTGCACCGATTTTTCCATCTTGAGTATGGGTAAAATCTTGTTTTAAATCAATTTCAACATTGCCTTCACTGATGATTTTGCCTTGGTTAACCAACTCATTGGCTTGAATATCTAACTGATTTTTTGCCAGTAGCTCACCACCGGTATTATCGATATTTAGGCCTTTCTCCGCAGTACCAATACGCAACTGATTTAAACTGCTTATAGTTCCGGCCTGATTCTTCAACTGGGCTTGAATATTCAGTTGAGCCTGATCATTGGCACGGATCACACCAGATTGGTTATCTAAGCGTTGTGCATGAAGCTCAAGATTTTTTGCGTTTAAGCCACCAGCAACCTTGCCATCTTTGGTTTGGCTGTTGATCACGTCATTGGCATGAATTGTCAGCTTTTCACCCGCCGTAATCTGGCTTCCAACCCCGCTGTTATCAATATGATCCACACTTAGATTGAGATTTTTTTGTGCTTGCAGCGTCCCCGCATTATTCTGAATTGCTCCACCATTCTGCTGTTGCTGAATGTTCAGATCAGTCTGGCTAATGATTTGCCCAGCTTGATTGCTAATATTCTGAGCAGTGATCTGTTGGGTATCCATTGAGGCAATATAGCCCTTCTGGTTTTCAAGTGTCGAAACATTCAGATCAATCGAACCCTGACTGAGAATCCCGCCTTGCTCACCAGAGTTATTGTTCAGCAAGGCCTGCTGATGGGTATTAATTTTAACAGACTGCTCGGCTTGAATCAGACCAGCTTGGTTATCCACAAGCCCTGTATTTAAATCAACCGTTTTTGCCAGAATCTTACCTTGTTGATTGTTTAGCTGTTGCTGTTGGGTATTAATACTCAACTGATTTTTTGCAGCAATTTGTCCAGTACGGTTATCTAGTCCAAGCGAATTCAGGCTTAGGTTCTGCCCAGCATAAATATCACCTTGCTGGTTAATCAGCTGCCCTTGGGCATGGACATTCAGATCTGCATTTTCCGAACGAAGCGTGCCTTCCTGATTATTCAATGTGCCAGTTTGAATAGCTAGATTCTGCTTGGCTGCCAAGACACCTTTATGATTATCAATGCTGCCTTTGACATTGAGCTGAGCTTGGCCTTCAGCAAAGATCTGTCCCTGCTGGTTTTTAAGCTGTACCGCATCAAGCCCTAAATCTTGCTTGCTGTACACCACGCCTTGCTGGTTATCTAATACAGCTGCATTGATCTTTGCATCAGTGCCAGCAAAGATTTCACCCGACTGGTTGTCTAAATTATTTTGGATGTTGAGATCAAGTTGGTTTTGTTCTGAACGGATTTTTCCTGCATTATTATTTAATACACCTGCATTTACTTGAAGCTGCTGATTCGCAACAACAGTTCCTGATTGGTTATTCAGTTGCTCGCTTACCGTCAGATTCTGCTGCGCTTTGGCGTATAGCACACCTTCGGTATTATCAATCTGCTGCGCATCAACCTGAAGCGATTGACCTGCAACCACTTTACCTTTTTGATTCTGAATATTCTTGGCTTTGATCTCAAGATTCTTGGCTGCAGAAATCTCACCAGATAAATTATTTAAATCATTTTGGACATTGAGCGTTAACTGCTCTTGCTGGGAACGGATTTGTCCTGCTTGATTGTTGATCGTGCCTGCCTGTAGATCAGCTTGTTTCTCTGCGGCAATCGTTCCTTTTTGGTTGTTTAACGATTCCTTGGCTGTCAGCTCCAACTGTTCGGCTGCATAAACAACACCCTCAGTATTATCTAAGCTCTTGAGCTGTAATTTGCTCGATCCACCCGCTTGTATTTTGCCTTGTTTAGAACTGACATGCTGTGCAGTTAGGTTTAGATTTTTAGCTGCCGCAATTAAGCCAGTATCATTTTCAACGTCCTGGTTGATCGTTAAATTCAGATCAGCATTTTCTGAACGGATTTGCCCTGCATGATTCAAGAGTTGGTTGGAGGTCAGATTCAGCGCTTGCTCGGCTGCAATCACCCCAGCACTGTTATCCGTAGTCCCTGCGACATGAAGATCCAACTGTTTTTTGGCGTAAATGGTTCCAGATTGGTTATTCAATTGTGCAGCATTCAACACGGCGTCCGAACCTGCAATCAGTTTCCCAGCCCGATTATCTAACTGCGCTGTATTCAGTTGCAAAGCCTGCGCTGACTGTATGGTTCCAGCCTGATTGTTGAGCGAACCTGCTACATTCAGGTTCACACTCGCTTGTCCAGATTGAATCTGCCCTTTTTGGTTATTTAAATCTTGTGCCTTTAACGCTAATGCCTGTTGTGAAGCAATTAAACCCTGCTGATTATTGAGCCCTTGTTTGACCTCAATATTGAGTTTTTTATCGGCATAAATCGTCCCTGACTCATTGTTCAGATCAGTTACACTTAGATCCAACTGGCCATTACTCAGTATTTTCCCAGTCTGATTATTCAGGCTTTGTGCCTTGATGCTGCTATTGCCAGCGGCACTGATCTCACCTTCACGGTTATTCAGCTCTTTATTGACCGTCAATTGAAGTGAGCCATCTTCGGCTGTTTGTAGCATTTGGCCTTTTTGATGGCTCAAACTGTCGGCACGCAGTTCAATACTTTTAGCTGAGGTGGTCGCACGGTCGAGATTGGCCGAACCCAGTTCAAGCTGCATATTGCCATTGCTTTGAATCTTGCCTTGCTGGCCTTGTAAATCTTGTGCAGTAATCTTGAGCTGCTGATCTCCCGCATGCAGGATTGCACCGTCTATCGAGCTCAAGTTCTTGGTCTTGATTTCGGTATGGGCAGCATTACTGATAATTTTCCCTGTATTGTTATCAATACGCTCTGCAATATTCAGGGCAAAATCACCTGTGCCCGTATGCTGGATTAAGCCTTTATTGTTATTGAGTTTTTGGGTATCGAGTTGGATATCCGTTGCGCTGTATTGTCCTGCCTCATTTTCAATACTTTGGCTGGCTTTTAGATTTAACTGTTGCTCGGCAATGAATTTGGCACGATTGGTCTTTAATTCTGTTGTCTCAACCTGAATGTTCTTGGCTTGCGCTGCACTATCACTTAGATCGGCCGTTTTGCTAGCCTTGACCATGACGTCTGCACCAGCCAAGAGTTTGCCTGCAATTTGTAGATCTTGTGCCGTGATCTCAAGCGTGGCCGCATCGTTATTGAGTTTACCATCAGCACTCAGACCAGCTGCCCAAATACTATCGGCATTGCTCTGAATTTGTTCAGCTTGAACCTGAATCTGATTTTGTGCTGCCAGTTGCCCATGCTGCTGTAACTGACTGACATGCAACTGTGCCGAGTCCCCCGCGTATATTTGCCCTGTATTGTTCAATTGCTGGCTTTGAATATTCAGGTTTTTCGCAGCAATGATATTGCCCGCTGTATCTTTACTGATGCCATTCTCAATATGCGTGGCTTTTAGCACTAAATCTTTGCTTTGACTTTGAAGCATGCCGCTTTGGTTATTGATCTGCTGCGATTCAATACTTAACTGCTGCCCTGAAATTTGCCCCGCGCTGTTATCCAGTCGATCCGCCTTGATTGCAACATCTTGCTTGGTCGATGCAATTACACCTTTCTGGTTATTCAGTTGCTCCGTTTGCAACTCGACATTGCTTACTGCAAGCAATTTCCCTTCTTGGTTATTGATATTCTTGCTGTCAATCTTCAGTGCCTGTTGACTCTGAATACTGCCCGCTTGGTTATTTAACTGTTGTGCGCGAATATCCAAGGCTTGAACAGCGTTTAACTGGCCTTGCTGGTTATTGACCTTGCTGGCTTGAATATCAATCTGGTTGGCAGAGAGCTTACCGCCTTGGTTTTCAAATTCCTGCCCCGCAAATTTCAATTCAGGCAGTTGTAATTCCCCACCAGTATTGTTGATCTTGTCCCGAACCGTCAGGGTCAGATCATTGTTATTGCTGATCTTACCACTTCGGTTGTTGAGCTGATTTTCAACCTGAATCACGCCATCGGCAAAGGTTTTCGGCTGCACATCGGTCGGTGCAACCACCTCAACCTTGCTGGCATCCTGTGCACTGCTGTTTTGTCCCGGATTTTTAACAGTTGGCGGTGCTGTATTATTGTCTGAACCACTATTGCCATTTGAACTGTCTGCGACAGCCCGACCAATCCGACCTTGCTGGTTGTCTAGACTTTGGGCAGTAATATTCAGCTTGGAGCCACCGACTTGTTCAATTTGGCCTTTCTCATTGCTGAGGTTTTTTGCAGTTAAATCAATACGGCCTGCATTGATGACCCCTTGATTGTTATTGATATTGCCTTTGGCATCGAGCTTGACTTCATCCATACTGGCAATCAGACCTGCATTACTGATATCTGTTGCCTGCAACTGAATTTTATTGTTGGTACTACTAATATTGCCAGTATTGCTAATATTTTGTGCCTTAAGCTCGATTTGATCTTTAGCGGCGACAATATTGCCTTGGTTGATTAAATCCCCATTGGCATTGAGCTTTAAAGTGGATTCAGTACTACTGATCGAACCCGCATTACGTACGCCAAGTCCTTGTTCAGTCCCGACCAAGAAAATCTTGCCTGCGTACATCCCCCCCAGTTTTCCAACATCCAGTGCAAAACCGGACGGGTTGCTGGATGCACCATTGCCATTTGGGTTTGGGCTATATTGTGGTGTGGTCTGGTCTTTAACCTGAATATCATTTTGGCCTAAAACTACATTGAGTTCTTTGGCATATAAACCTGCATTGACTTTCAATGCCTGCGTATAGATATCGGTAAATGGTGTCAAACTACCATTTAAGCCTTTACCTTCGATGGTCACTTGCCCTTCACGCACGCGGAAAGATTCAAGATAGCCTTGATTCATCACCGCTTGGCCCGTGGTTAAGGTAAAGCGATCTGCATTGATCACGCCACATCCATCACAGACCAAGCCTGCTGGATTGGCAATCACCACCTGTGCCGACTTGCCTGCAACTTCAAGGTAGCCTCTGAGCTGACTCGGGTTGCTGCTATTCACTTCATTGAGAATAACTTTAGCTTCACCCCGTGCAAGGTTACTATTGCCCTGTACCCAACCGCCAATCTGGGTTTGGGTATTATTGCGCGCATTGTTTAAGATCGCACCTTCTTGGCCGACATCAAATTGCTTATAGGTATTCCGCGATACGCCACCTGCACTCGGGGTCTGGATATTCACCTGTACCGTACCATTGGCAGAATTGAGAATTTGCGGTTGTTGATTATTGGGTGCTGAACGGTCTGCAATAATCTGGGTATTGGCAATACTGCTTAATGGCATGGTATAGACTACTGCACCCAACAGACTAATAACAGCAAAATTGAGTGGATTCAGTTTCTTATAAGCATGAACAGCCGATGTCTCAATAGTATCTGTTACCGTGGAACCACTTTGTCCCGCTGTTTTGCTTCGGCTTTTTACAATTTCAGCAACCGCTATAAACATGCCACGTGCTTGGCTAAAAATAACGCGATATCGATTCTTATTCATACCTAAAATACCCAATCTTTATTTATTTAATTAATTCAAAAAAAAACAACCAAAAGTGCGGACTAGTACATCCAGTTCACACTAAAACCCGTAGTGAAATCATCGGTTTTAAAATATTCTGGCTTTTTCAACGGCGCACCGACAAATGCGTCATAGCTGACCGACTTAAATACCTGTCCACGTAAGCCCACAACCGCACCCAGCAAACTGGTGCCAACCAATGGATTTGGATAGTGTGCAGTGGTTCCGCCCACCTGACCATAATCAATGCCGCTGTACCATTGCATCGGAAGTCTCGCAATCGAGCCACTCAGTTCATTGCGAACCAAGAAACCATTATCGGCCATCAAGGTCTGCTCACCATCGTAACCACGCACGGTATAACGGTTACCAATCGAGAAGCGGTCTTGAGGAGTCAATGCTTTTTTACTGTTTTGCATCCGCCATTCGGCCAGATACTGTAAGTTCTGTTGTCCCACTCGAAATGGCACTTGTAAACTGGCATTGGCCTGTAAAATACCAACATGCGTATACGCTTCACCAAACGCTTCTTCTGGGGCACGCATGGCATTAAATGCACCTGTACCGCGTTTATACGTCAGATTGCCTGACAGTGTGGCATTGGAGAGATATTCACTATGCTCTAAACTGGCTTTCCAGCCTGCCGTTTTTCGACGCTGTACTTCGACTTCAACATCATTGATAAAGTTCTGTGATTCACGATACCAGCCCCCCACACTGGCAGAGGTCTTGCGCTTGGCATCACGATACAATACCCGCGATAAATCAATTCCAATCAGCTTGCTTTTACCACTATAGTTATAGCTTTCACTCGCACCTGCAACTGTTTGGTTATAATTGGATTGACTATAACTGCTACTGAGTAACCAATATTGATAAGGAATGCTATAACTGAGATAGAAACCATCAGTTCCCCGTTTACCAGAATCACCGCCCCCCAAGTCATGATTATAGCTGCCATAGAATAGGTCATTGGCAGTCAACAGGTTATCTAGAGATAAGGTTGCAGTCCCTTGGTATTTACCAGTTGAATCTGATCCTGCATCATCAATGCCTAGATGCAGACGATAAGGTTTGGATTGCTGCCAAGCCAACTCCAGATCACTATAACCTGGCTCAGCTCGTTGCTCGGAAGGCTTAATCTTGAAATCGGCCTCGACGGTAGGCACACGCTTAAAATTTTCCAAGCCTTGCTCAATATCACGAACATTGAGAATGTCGCCTGATTTGACAGGTAAGGCATTGAACTTATGCGCGCGTTTTGAAGTACCTTCGATAAACTGAACTTGGTCGACCTTACCGGCAATCACTTTAAGCTGGATCGTACCCGAGGCAATATTCTGCTGCGGCAATAGCATACGTGTCGTGACATAACCGTGACTAATCAAGCTGTTTTGAATCAGATCGAGTGCCTGATTGAGCCCTTGTACCCCAATACAGCGTCCAATCAGATTATATTGGCCTTGGGTAACCGGACGCATGGCAAAAGTAAATTGACGTGCATCCTCACCCATTAACACAAATTTTTTAATTTCAAAACAGACATCTTCACTATGCGATTTCAAATATTGTAGTTGAGGTGCTGTCTGTAATTGTGTTTCCAAGCCTGTTTGAACCGATGGCTCAGGTTGTAATTGCTTTTGTAAAGCCTCATCACGTTGTTGCTGACGCTGGATTGCATCTGCCGCTAGAACATTACGTGGTGGCGGTTCAGCCGCATAAATAGAAGTACCAAGTAAACTTAACATAATGAATATTTGGTTTTTTTTGATTTTTTTTAGGTTCATATCAAACAAATAGTAAGAAATTTCAGGTGAATTATTACCAATTGATTACGCTCTGTAAATAAAAAAATTAATTTTTCTCATTTTTTTTAATTTAAGTGACGAGATTAACAATAAATATACATCATTATAAAAAGCCAACAATTTATCAAGTTTTAAAAAAGCACATAGCTACTTTATGAGATCATTTTAAAAATAGGTTCATAAGCGGATTAACATGATCGTTGAACTAATTTATAAGAGAATAATTCTCAAGTCTAACAATTCGTTACTTGTGGTTAAGGCTGCTTCTTGGCATCGTTTGTCAGTTGCTTCATTATAGGAATCTCCTACCTATGGCCAGCCCAGCGCAAGCTATAAGACATAAACTACTTAATACTTTTTTTTCCAGACATTCCGTTTGGTTTCTTTGTATTTTTACTGCTTTAACTATTACTTGGTTTAAATTTACTTATACCCCACATACAATTTACTATTTTATTTCTGATACGCTTTTAAACGGTCTCTGGCTGGTAACAGGGCTACTCAGTATCGTCGGTTTACATGATCTATTACAAAAGAAGCATGCGATCTTAAGAAACTATCCAATTCTTGGACATTTCCGCTTTCTATTTGAGGATGTTCGCCCCGAAATTCGCCAATACTTTATTGAATCAGATCAGGATGCCCTGCCTTTTTCACGGATGCAACGTAGTCTGGTGTATCAGCGCGCTAAGAATGAAAATGCAGATAAACCTTTTGGTTCAATCATTGATGTCTATGACCCGAATTATCGCTTTATTGTACATTCCATTGCGCCTTGTCCACCTGCAAATCCAGAATCATTCCGTGTCACGGTGGGGAATGCACAATGTAGCCAGCCCTATAGTGCATCGATTATGAATATTTCGGCGATGAGCTTTGGTAGTTTGAGTGCAAATGCCATTCGTGCCCTGAATAAAGGTGCAAATTTAGGTAACTTTTATCACGATACAGGTGAAGGCAGCCTAAGTCCCTACCATCTAGAGCATGGTGGAGATATTGTCTGGCAAATTGCCAGCGGTTATTTTGGCTGTCGTACCCCTGAAGGTTTATTTGACCCAGATAAGTTTGCACAGCAAGCCAAGAACCCGAATATTAAAATGATCGAGGTGAAACTCTCACAAGGAGCAAAACCAGGACACGGCGGTATTTTACCAAAACATAAAATTACTGAAGAAATTGCACGTATCCGTGGTATTTCCAGAGATCATGACTGTGTTTCGCCATCCAAACATCCAAGTTTCAACACTCCAATTGAAATGATGCATTTCATCCAGAAACTTCGAGAATTATCAGGTGGTAAACCTGTCGGTTTTAAGCTGTGTATTGGTCAACCTTGGCAATTCATGAGCATTATCAAGGCCATGTTAGAAACCAAAATTGTGCCTGACTTTGTGGTGGTTGATGGTTCGGAAGGTGGTACGGGCGCAGCACCAATCGAGTTTAGTGACTATATTGGTACACCACTCAGAGAGGGCTTACGTTTTGTCCACAATACTTTAGTGGGTGCCGGACTACGCGACCAAGTCAAAATCGGTGCCAGTGGTAAAATGATCAGTGCATTCGATATTGCCAGTACCTTTGCCTTAGGGGCAGACTGGGTCAATTCTGCGCGTGGTTTTATGTTTGCAGTCGGATGTATTCAGGCACAAAGCTGTCACACTAACCAATGCCCTGTTGGTGTTGCCACTCAGGATAAAGATCGCCAGAAAGCCATCGACGTACCAAGTAAGGCTGAACGAGTGTTTAACTTCCATAAAAACACCCTGCATGCTCTATCAGAAATGATTGCTGCGGCAGGGCTAAATCACCCATCAGACATCAAAGCACACCATTTGGCACAACGCATGAATGACCGTGAAATTAAAAACTATGCACAGATTCATTTCTTCTTGAAAGAAAATGAATTGCTACATAGTGATTTAAATGATGACGACAATTTCTACTATCGTATGTGGAAAATGGCAGACGCAAATCAATTCTAAAGTCCAAAAAAAGCCACCATATGGTGGCTTTTTTTGATTTAACACTGAATACACTATCGACTAATCAAACGATAAATGCCGAAGATAGCCACCATTAAAATGACTAAAAATTTGAGATAAGACGCCCAACTATATTCCGAGCCTTTTCCTTGCCAAACCTGAACTTCAACAGACTGAAATTGAATATTTGAAGCTTCCATCAATTCTGCGTAAATATCATAATTCATACCATTACTTTGCTCACTCACCGAAAATGGATCCGAGCTAATGACCAATAGTAAAGGCTCGTTTAAATCATAAGAATGCTTATCATCACTTTGAAAAACCTCAGGATGGTAACCATTAGAAGCTTCACTTTGCACGCCCCCAATCCATTTTACCGCAACCTTACCTTGTTGTTGGGCAGTGCCTTTAATGACTATAACAAAACGATATGGATTTTTACTGTGCTCTGCTTGAAAACTTATCCCCACATGAGGTCTTTTAAAAGTGTCCTTTGGTTTTTCAATAACAGCTTGATTTAAGGCACCAATTTCACTCGGCGTTAAAAGAATGGAGTTAACCAAACTTTCTCCATATTCTCCATTCTTAGGCGCATGAGCAACTTTTCCACATGCGAATAACCCTAAAGTCATGATTAGCAAAAATATCAATCGAAGGCATTGATCTTTAAAATTTAGGTGAGCATGCACAAAGATTCTTTTCATTTAAAAAACACTCACCGAAATATGTCTGTTTAACATCCAACGAATCACTGGAGCTTGTTCTTCCTGAGGTAAAGACAAAATATATTCAAAAGTTCGTATCACCACTTCACACTGTTTATTTTTGTCTGCAGCAGTTTCTCCAGCATTGAGTAAATTGGCATCCTGACCATAATCTTGTCGTAATTTATCTGCAATTCCTGTCCATGTTGACGGTGCCTGCATGTGATCAACAGGAGATCGCTTCCCTTTATGCGTCAAAATATAAGTTAATGCTGCCGCTGTTTGCTGCTGTGTCGTTATACTCAACAATGCTTTTCGCTCTTCAATACTGGTCTTGCTGTACAAAGGAAATGCGATTGGAAAACAGTTTCCTTTGCGTTTAGCATCATACAGTTGTTGCAAATAGGCCTTTGTCCACAATCGTTGTCCTTCATCATCCGCTTGTTTTTCCACAATATCTCGCAACTTCCACCATAATGTACTACTCACAGCAGCCAGCATTTCATTCGACTGTACCGACGCATTTGCTGTTTGCTGAATAGTCTCGTATTCTTTAGGTAGATGCTGTTTCAAAGGCTGAAGTAAAATAATCTGATCCAAGTTCTGTTGCCGCTGTCCAATAGGATTCTGATTGTTTGACTGATCTGATACTGGATCGTGATGAGAACAACGATTTAGCAGAAAGAAAATTATGAAGATAGCCCCAATTACAATAAATGCTGATTTCATGGATATTTACCAATTCATTGTTAATTTTTTACACACCAATCCTTTGAATACAGGATCGCTCTATCTTTTGAATGGACAAGTCGGACTCTTCTGAGTCAATAATGTATTAGTGGTTGCATTACAACTGACATATACACTCCCATCATCCGTGCACACTCTTGCCGCATAAAACTGGCTGTTATTTTCGACCAATTGAGATCGGTGGTCAGAATAACGAGCAAATCGCTGTAAAGCCATAATCCGTTGTTTGCATTCAGCAAATTCAACAATTACTCGTTGGAATTGTGATTGTCTCGTTTCTGTTCTGGTTTTGTTATTTGCTAAATCCTGAGTATATGCATTTTTCTCATAACTCATGGCTTGTTGGCGCTGTTGTTGCATCGATCGACAATCTCCCGAGAAACCATCGGCAGCTGATCCTGTACATGCTGTTCTTTGCGCTGTTTTAGTTGTACATGGCTTACTTTGGTATGTTGTTCCCTGATTTGTTACGCACTTATATAGCTCTTGTGCGAAGACAGCAGAAGAAAAACATAACAATATAAAGACACACAGCCCCCTTAATGTACCTTTTCCCATTATTTCCCCAAATATCTAAAATTTATTGATATTTTTATGATGTAAAAAATTCTATCATTTAAATAATAGTGAAAAAAGCAAAATTAATAATAATGATGATTTGGTTTGGCATGTAAAAAAGCAGGAATCAATCCGGTAAGTGCAGCACGAATATCTGCACGCTCATTAATCAATTGATGTGACCCTTCTTCTAACATCAATAAGGTCTGCAACCTAAACTTACGACGGATATATTCGATGTTATAGCGCCAATCTACAGTTTGATCCAACGCACCTTGTGCCAACCAGACTGGAATACGACATGCTGGTCGTTGCTCCATTTCCAACATCCATTTTGACATCGCCAGAATCCAGTCCATCCCCATCATGCGAGGCTGTAGAGGATCTTTTAGGCGGACAAAACGTAAAAATTCGGGGTTATGATTATTACGGCGGAAATGTCGTGGTACTTGGCTTTTGATTCGACGAATAATACCGAGCCCAACAGAGTTATGCCACCATGCTGTTTTTGCTGGCCGAATCAATGGCGATAATAATAACACGCGATCAACAATGGGGTCTTCGCGGCGTTCGGCATACTCAAGTAAATGGTGCATCCAAATCGCCCCCCCTGTACTTTGCCCAATCCCTAACCAGGGCTTCGGTAATTGTTTCGCACCACGTACACCATCATAAACAGCATGTAAAACCTGCTGATAATGATCAAAGTTTTGGATACTGGCTGGTGAACCATTACTAAGACCATGACCAGGAAGATCATAAGTAACTACACTAAAACCTTGATCAAGAATTTCTTTAATAATCGGTTGATAAATGCCGCTATGTTCCAGATAACCATGAAGTAAACACACCGTGCCCTGTATGCTTTGTTGTTTTGGCTGAAATACCTGAACGTGTAGGCGAAACAAAGGCATTTCCACATAACCTTGCCAATGTTCACAATCCAGTAAATGCAAACCGTATAACTTACGATACGCCTGTAATGGTTTTGAGATTTCAGTGACGCTGGATAAATCCAGAGGTTCAAGTACCTGTGGGGTCGTCTCCCGATTCGGAACGGGTAAATCCAGTTGTTTTAGAATTGTCGGATTCAAAAATGGAATATCGGACATTATGGTATCTCTCGACAATCACTTGAGCCAAATAACATATCACGAATTGTTGCGAGCATTTCATAATTGGCCCGACGACTATGGTCATAGTTTTGTTCACTCGGGCGCCACTGGGTTAGCGTCGTAGGCATTGGTGCAATCACAGGCACCGTTTCAATGCCGTTTAAAGCAAATAAACGTCGTGTACGCGGCATGTGATATTCATCCGTAATCAGAATCACGGTAGGCGCACCACCTTTCTTTTGTAATAATAAAGAACTGAATCTCGAATTTTCACAAGTATTCATACTCCGATTTTCAAGCAGCTTTGCATCTACGCCACGTTCTTTTAACCAAGCTTGCATATAAGGCGCTTCAACCCCACTGAGCACAATCGGTAAAGCGTATTTTTTCTCTACTTGCAAGGTTTTTTCCAAGCGTAAACGGGTGTAGTTATTCACCACAATATCTTTACCATTCGCACCGAGCGTAAGTCCGCCGCCCAACACCACTATCGCATTCGGTTGCGACAGGCTTTGCTGCTCAACCATATTCTCTTTACTATTTTTTAGCTCAATCAAATCTTTATTGGTCTGATCTTTGTTGTCTTCATTGACAGGCAATGCAATCGGATAAGTCTCTAAGAATGCAATATATTTACCCACGAGTGCCTGATTATCGGGTGTATTCCACTGTAGAAAATCCAGTGGTGTATTAATCACAACCGCCGAACTTTCCTGATCTCGTACAGGTTGCTGATCGTTCATTAATGGAATATTGGTCTGTTTTTTCTGGTCCTGCGTTTCTTTGTCCTGTTCTTCTGCAATCAACGCTTGCAGCAATTTATAACGCGCTTGAATCAATCTTAAGTTTTCTGACTTTTCAGATTGAAGTGCTTTCTCCATCAGTTTCAGATAAGCCTGTCGAGCGATCCATAAATTGGAACCTGGTTCCAGAGTTTCATGCTCGCTTAGAGCAGCAGGTCGCTGGCTTTGTGCTGCAACTTCATTGACATCAACAGGAACAAAACGATTTAACCCTTTAACAACCAGTTGTGAGTAAAAAGGCGAGTATAAAAAAAGCACAAAACAGCCCAATAGCACGAATAATATGGTAATTACCCGTACCAAACTGACCATCCAATGCATTTTCGCCATAGATTTCTTTACCCAAGATGATGAGGCTGGATTAATCCTTGTTCACTATATAACACAGGTTCAGGTTCAAGTTGAATACTAAACTTTTGTTTTACATCACTTTGTACAGCTTGATAGGTCGCTTGTACATCAGCAAGTGTCGCCTCAGCATAATTAACCAAGACCAAAGCCTGTTTCTGAAACATCCCCACCGAACCAAGTTGCTTACCTTTCCAGCCAGCTTGATCGATTAACCAGCCTGCTGCCACTTTAACATTGCTATTGGTTTGCGGATAATGCGGAATGTTTGGAAATTGTTGAGTAATTTTGTCGAATTCTACTTGTGTCAAAATCGGGTTTTTAAAAAAACTACCGACATTCGGAAACTCTTTCGGATTCGGTAATTTACTTTGGCGAATATAAATTACCTGATTTTGTAAATTTTCCGCTGTAAGTTCATCACCGACTGCTTGTTTGAGATCACCATAATTCAGTTTAAGCTCTGCTTCTTTCAGCAGTTTGAAAGTCACACTGACAATGATGTAACGATTCGGGTGGTCTTTAAAAATACTATGGCGATACGCAAAATGACAATCTTGGGCTGTGATCGAAGTAAACTGCTTCAATTCACGATCATAGACTTGCACAGATTCAATGAACTCACCAGCTTCCACACCATAAGCACCAATATTCTGTACAGGTGAAGCACCAACCAAACCAGGAATCAATGCAAGATTTTGCAAGCCAAACCATTGTTGTTGTGTACTATATACAACAAAGTCATGCCAAACTTGCCCAGCCCCCACTTTGACAGTAATGCTATCTTCATCCTCAGTCTGAAGCTCTATTCCCTGAATATTCAAATGTAAGACCAAAGCTTGAATCTGCTGTGGCAATAACACATTACTCCCACCAGACAGCACTAAAACATTCAAATGTTGTTGCTCGGCGAAAGCTAAAGCTTCAATTATCTCTTCAGCATGATTGATTTGAATATAATGCGAAGCAATAGCATTCAAATTTAATGTATTTAAGTTCTTGAGCTGAACCTGCGCTTGTACCTGCATATTAAATTAAACCCTATTACCTGCTTTCATCTGTTTTTTAAAAATACCAACCCATGCTTGGCTGCTAGACTCACATTGGTCAAGCACACGGTCAAAACCATCCGCTCCACCATAATAAGGATCTGGTACCGCTTGTTGACTAAAATGCGGATCATGTTGACTCATCAACGCCAGCTTAGCACGGATCTGATCAGCACCAAATTGACGTACTGCCTGTGACATGAGCGTTTGAATATCATTAAAATTCTCATGATCCATGGCAAGAATGAGATCAAACTCAATAAAATCAGCTAAAGTAATCTGTCTTGCGCGTAGCTGGGATAAATCATAACCACGTTTTAGCGCATGTTTTTGACTACGTTCATCTGGCGCTTTATTTGGATGATAATTACTAGTTCCTGCGGAATCGACGACCACATTGAGGTGAGATTCATCACAATAATGTCTGAGAATTGCCTCTGCTGTTGGAGAACGGCAAATATTTCCTAAACAGACACATAACACCTTATATGGCCTTGCCATTAAAAAATCACTCCGATGCCATGTTTTATAAGGAGTTTTAAAAATTGCATGCAAGATTCCTGCAAAATAAATACAAAATGAATGAATGCCATTATGCATGTGTTAACTATTCAGATATCTGGTATTTTGTCAAAAATTACAGGGATTTGAAAGGAATTAGTGTTTAACCTTATTGTATATTTTTCATAAATGTTTACTTTTTAGTAATTAACAGTCTGTATAAATTAACCGAACATAACTCGCTTAAAAAAAATTTTACATTCTGAAATGTGACTAGTTTTTTCTAATTGTATAAAATAAAGACTACTTTCTATTTTTTGACGGTATTGTATTTGAAAGTTAAAGCAGTCATTCTTCAGGATGAAGATTCAAAATTACATAAACTCAAAAGAGTTCAAGACTCAGTATATGACTCAGCCAAAAAGAGCAGAGTCTCAACTTGGTTGTGGATCTATGCCGAAACCGCAGAATTTTTTAATTTTGATATCTGGGATGAACTAGACAACGCCTATCTAAATAAAGTTATTCACTATAAAAACAAGCTTTATAAAGTTATTGAAATTAACTCCACAGATAAAATTAGATACTCATAAATCTCTAAGCAAGCAGTGCAGCTTCTATCGTCAAGACATTGGTTTAGCGGTATCTAACTTAGCAAAATTTAAAAGTATGGGTGGATACCACGTTGGTTTAGCCCTACTTTTTTCCGCACATGGGTCTGAGTCTCATTCAGTAATGCCTCTAGTAAACCTTCCAGATTCTGATCAGTCAGGGCTGAAGGTAAAAATTCTTCATGACCTAGCCGACTAAAATAGATATCAACCTTTGAGCTTTTTTGCACGTATTTCATAGACCAACTTTTAAAACTGTATTTCTGAATTTGTTTAACATCAAATTCAATAATAGAAGTGTGCCTAATATCCCGTTTGATATGGTCAAACAGAGGAAGAACAACAAAGTCCTCTCCCTCTAAACATTGAAAAAAAGAATTATTGGCGTAATACAGTACACCAAAAACATTATTTTTAGCGTTGAAGTCTCTAGCTATGGTTAAGATGTTACTTAGATCATCAATCAAGTCATCAGCTTGACCTTGACGTGAGCTTGCATAGCACAATTGAATTTTCATATTTTTCTCATATCTAGAATGCTATGGACGGTTTACATTTATTAATTTACATCAAAAACATATGGCTCTGTCGCATATTCTGAAGCTAGAAGCTCTATGAACGTAGGAATAGAGTCAGTTGTGAGTAAAAATGGATTAAAATCATCTCTATGATTTTCTAAGAAGAAATCACCTAGCCTTTTATTAATAGGTGCAAATTTCATGTTCCAGTGTTTAAAAAGTCCAACATCGCATTTTTCATAAAATAAGATCTCGCAATTCTTATGACGATTATCTTTTAAAATTTTTTGATAAAATAGCTCATCAATTTTACTTCTGCGGCCTTCTAAACACTGAACAAAGTAACCATGCCCATAATAAAGAACGCCAGTGATGTCGTTACGAGAATTGAAGTCTACTGCTCTATCAAGAATTTTCAATAAATCTTGTTTAAGGTCTGGATAGACATTAGAAGCCTTACTTGCATACAAAAGTCTCACGAACTCCATTTGGGTAACATCCAGCTATAAAATTAGATAATAGGAAAAGGTTAAAAATTCAACTCAAAGTACTGAGCTAATAAATCTAACCATTGATAAAAACCCAAAATACAGGTCTTTGTTTTTAATACTATTTTACTTTTTTATTTCGTAGCGTACACCTTATGCAACACTTCTGTTAAGAAATATTAATGTATTTTTCATAATTTATCTAAAATTAAAATTAACTTATTGATATATATTCAAATAAATTTTTATCACCACAAAATAACTGGTTGTTTTATAACCATATGTGCGAAATTTCTCATAACCATGTAAGCGAAAGCTTATACCGATACTTTCTTAGATAACTATAATTTTTTAAATACACCAATATCTCGATAACCCATTATTTCATTGAGTTTAAAATATATAGCCATGATAATTTTAAACGACAATACCAACATAAAGGCTTACTTTAGAACATGGTGTATGACCGACTCCCCACCTTTGAGATGAGGCCCTTAAAGGTGGGGTTTTCATATGGCATGAATAGAGAAAAACTATGAATCTGATTAAGAATTTATTTATGTTTAGTATTTCAGTAGTCGTTATTTCATTGGTTATAATCTTATTTGATAAATTTGGAATGAATAAAAACTTTAACTTATTCTTTTCCGCCTTCTTATATTCAACCTTTATTACCATGTACTTCAAAAAATTACTGGTTAGTCTACTATGCTTTTTTGCATTTTACTCGATGCTATTCCTACTAAGTAATTCTCTGGAAGTATTTCTAATGTTTTTAACTTCAATATCAACACTCATTTTAATCAAAACACTCACACCAAAATTAAAGAATGATCTCAGGATCTCTACTTATAAAACAGACACTTTTTAACGACTACCCCCCTACAGCAAGATTTATTCTTATTTCACATAAAACATAATAATTAGAAAAATCAATAAGGGCATCAAAATAAACGACCAACTTTTCAAGTTGGTCGTTTATAGATTATTTTAAATATTAAGCTAACTTTTGATATGGCTCATACTGTAAATCAGCTATTTGTTTATCCCAGAATTGTTGCCATAAATCACAATACTCGAAACAAATTTTGGTAATAAACTCATAATCATCTTCTGTACAAGCTTGAGCTAACACAAACCATAAATCATCTTCGTGATCATCATCAGCTGCTTCAGCAGTAGCATCGTGTGAAACACCATGCACATAGTAATAACCACTATCAACATCGATACCAATTGAATGAGTAGCTTGACGTAACGCTGGACTAAATAAAATCACTTCTTCTTCAGCAACAGCTAAAAGTGCCGAAACAGCTTTATAATCCTCAAAAGAGCTTTCTAAATAAGCTCGTACTTTATCTGCTATATTTGAAGCTCGGTATGCATTACGCTCAACCTCACCAACTCCAAAATCATTGAGTACATCTTCAAATAAAGGATAATGAGCATATTCTGGATTTCCAGTGTAATATCCCTCCTGGTCTAAGCCTGGACGAAAACCAAATTCATCTAAAATATTTAAACTCAATAAAAACCGAGGAAACATCTTCGCCCCCGATTCTAAACGTGGTTCTAGTTGTCTAGTTTGAAACTGTGCCATAAGTAAAGCATCGGTAAAAACTTGTACAATCGCTTGTCGATATTCTAAATGAATTTTTAGTAATGATACTTTATCAATGACACCATCATTCAGCATTTGAATAGCGGGATGTCTAGATACAGGATGATTTGATATATCCAACCTCAAACTATTGAGAAATTTAATATTTTTTTTGTCAAACTTCCGTAGAAACGCTGTTTTTCATTCCATTCAAAGCATTTTTTCTTGGATCATTAAAGTTTTCAAATTTTTTAACCATGGTCTATTCCTTTTCTGTTGGTATTATTACTATCCTATTTGCCTTCAGTTTAGCCTTTTATTCACTTATACATGCTATTTACTGATGTTACCCGAAAGCGTTTTTTATTGGACACATAGGAATATAAATTTATTTTTAATTAAAATCAATTTTAAAAAGTCTAAAAATTTAATTCCACTGAATAATAAGCAAATGTTTTACTATTTAGATGAAAAGTACAATATTGTTAATTTTTAATTAACAACCTATTAAAAAAGACTTGAATAAGACAAGCAAAATATTATAGATTATAAAAACAGAATATTTATAATATTTTTTGCTGCTTGCGACGGGAGATGATAATTTTAGCGTATAATTCAAAAATCGCCAAAAAGGAACTAACCAGATGGCTGCCATTGATGTCATAGCTTTGCTATTTAGGTTATAAATTTTTTAAAGGATAATAAAATATGTCAAAAAAAGAAGATATTCTTGAAACAGCATTAGATTTGTTCAATCGTTTCACATATAGTTCGATAGGGGTAGATCGGATTATTCTTGAATCTGGGGTAGCAAAGATGACCTTCTACAAATATTTTCCGTCAAAAGAAAAACTGATTGAAGCGTGTTTAGTGAGACGAAATGAAAGTATTCAAAGCGCTATTTTAACTGAACTTTCCTTATATAGAGAAAATGATTATTTAGGAAAAATAAAGGCAATCTATACTTGGTATCTAAACTGGTTTAAATCAGAAGATTTTCACGGATGCATGTTTCAAAAAGCAACAGTTGAAGTTCTTCAACAGTACCCCTCCATTATTAATCCGATTGAAAACTATCGAGTATGGCTACACGACTTATCTGAAGAACTCTTTTTGAAAATTAATGTTACTCAACCTCAAATTTTATCTTCTATGTTTATCAATATTTTAGATGGTATGACAGTTTACGCTAATATGAATGATAACTATGAAAAAATTGAACAGTCTTGGGAATACATAGAAAGACTTATAATGCTAGATCAAGCTGACTCAAAACTATCATTTGCTAGTTAAAAACAATAGTTTAATATTGATTGGCCATGCAGAATATTGAAATAAAATAGCGGCAAGTTTTATATTTGCTGTCAAACAAATATAACGTGACAACTCTGTATTGAAGAGCGTTAGTTCATTTGTAATTAGTGTTTCGTTCACCGCATGCTTGGCGCTATATGATTAAAATTAGTTAAATCTAGAAAATGATTGTTTCTAAGAGCTTAGTGTCTTTCGGCATTTGGGAAGGTACAATCACCTCAAAGCTACAGTTTTTAACCGCGTCTTATGCTAATTTATTGAGTAGTGAAACCTATAATCACTTTGGATAAAAATGTTGTGTTTATTATGAAAAAATAAGGATGTATGTATGAACCCGTTCCAATTTCAAACTGTTCCCAACATCATCGCGGGACTAGGTTCGATACAAGAACTTAAACAAGTGCTTACTCAGCAGAATTATCATAAAGCATTAATCGTGACCGATGCAGGCATGATTCAACATCAATTACATCTGCCGATTTTAGAAATTTTAAACCAAATCAGACTTAAACATATTGTTTATGCAGATATTCAAGCAGATCCACCTGAACATGTTGTGCTCGAAGCTGTTGATTTCGCGAAGCAAGAACAGGTCGACGTGATTATTGGCTTTGGCGGTGGCAGCTCCATGGATGTAGCCAAAATCATTGCTTTACTGGCTCATCCTGAACAGCAACAAAATCTTAGTGAAATTTATGGTGTCAATCAGGCCAAAGCACCTCGTTTAGCCCTGATACTGATTCCAACCACAGCAGGAACAGGCTCAGAAGTCACCCCTATTTCAATCGTGACCACTGGTGCTACGACAAAAATGGGCGTGGTCTCTCCGGTTCTATATGCAGATGTGGCCATTTTAGATGCTACCTTCACCCAAGGCTTACCAGCACATATTACTGCTGCAACAGGCATAGATGCTATGGTTCATGCGATAGAAGCCTATACGTCCAATCTCAAAAAGAATTTTTATGCAGATATGCTGGCTAAAAATGCTTTAAAACTACTCAACCATAATTTAGCCAAAGTCCTCAAAGATGGAGCTGATCTTGAAGCAAGACAGAATATGCTGGTGGGTTCAATGTTGGCAGGTCAGGCTTTTGCCAATGCACCCGTTGGTGCCGTGCATGCACTTGCATATCCATTAGGAGGACATTTTCACCTTTCGCATGGACATACCAATGCCTTGGTGCTGGTTGAGGTTTTAAAATTTAACGCGCCAAAGGCTAAACAGCATTATGCCGAGCTCATGCAACTCTTAGATCCACGCAGTACAGGCTGTACCGATGGCTTATGTGACCTGTTCATTGATCATATGCAAAACCATCTGGATCACAGTGGTTTAACACTAAAATTAAAAGATTTGAATATTGCCGAGGCCAAACTACCACAGCTGGCCAAAGATGCGATGTTACAAACCAGACTCTTGCAAAACAATCCAAGAGAAATGACGGAACAGGATGCTTTACACATTTATCAGGCGATTTATGCATGACCAAACCCGTATTAAAAACACGAGAACAATTTAAATTCTTTCTGCCGATTCAAACCCGTTGGGCAGACAACGACCTCTATGGCCATGTAAATAACGTCACTTACTATAGTTATTTTGATACTGCTGCAAATACACTGCTGATCCAGCAAACCGGTTTCGATATTCATCGCAGTGAAAGCATTGGTCTGGTTGTTGACTCAGCCTGTAGTTTCTTTCAAGAACTGTCTTTTCCCGAAATGATTGAAGTCGGCGTTGCAATTGGAAAAATTGGTAATTCATCACTACGGTATGAACTGGCAATTTTTAAACACGGCCAACAACAAGCAGCAGCACAAGGTCATTTTGTGCATGTGTTTGTAGATCGTGAAACTCGAAAAAGCATCCCCATTCCTGAGCGTATGCGGGAAGTTTTAACCCATTTTATGTAAAAGTATGGGGCAAAAAGAAAATGCATCATTCTTTTTGCCCGAACAATCGTTTACATCATAGCAGGATCGCTAAATGAATCCTCACCGGTTTCAACTCGCCCTGCAAAACGTCGGTAGTAACTCACATCACTTTGACATGTCACTTCAAAGTCATACCAATATCCGACTTCTGCCAATGCCCAATGCTGTTTCGCTACTTGTCCCGCTTTTACGCTCACCTGCAAAGGCGCATCGGTGCGATAGGCACAGGGTTTTAGTGTAAAGAGCGCATCTTTAGTTCCATGATTCATCAACTCTGCATAAACATCCCCATTGGCGATGTCATAACACACCCGAATCTCGGGTTGAACACCACTATCGACAATACGCTGTAGATCACCTTTAAAATGGCGATGGTAACCATTTGGTCCGAGTACCCATAAATCATAACGCCCTAAATTATCTTTCAAGGCATCCCAAACATCCTCTAAAGTTTTGTTCGGTTCCACAATATAGCGTTGAGGAACACGGTTTAGATTCAATTTGTCGTATACATGGAATACTGCCGCCTGTGTACCGGTATTCGCAAAAATTAACTGTACCTTACCATCGGTCTGACATTTTGCACTGGTATGTAATTCATAAGGTAAGGCACGCGAAAAACGTATCCCGCTTTGCTGAATCGGCGTTTTAATCTCACTTGGCACAGGTACAGCCGGCAAAGCCTCCTGACGTGTTCTTAAATTATCCGCATCTAAACGTGTTTGTTGCCCGTTTAATGAGGGTACGCTATCTGCATTTGGATTTTTGAAATTAAAAGCACTGGTGAGATCACCACAGACAGCACGGCGGTATGGACTAATATTGGGTTCTTTTACCCCAAAACGCTGCTCCAGGAACATCAACACCGAGGTATGGTCAAATACTTGTGAGTTCACCCAACCGCCACGGCTCCAAGGCGAAATCACATATAACGGAACACGTGGTCCGGGTCCGTATACACGACCATCTGGTAGCGGTTGCGAGCGACTCCCCTCTGGTGCAGGGTGATTAAAATATTCATCTTGCATATCAGCCGTACTGAGTGTCGACTTACCGGCATATTGACCATTTGCAAGCCGTGATGGCGCAGATGGTGACGGCACATGATCAAAATAGCCATCATTTTCATCAAAATTAATCAATAAAGCGGTTTTACTCCATACTTCTGGCACAGCCGTTAACGCATTCATAATTTCCTGAATAAACCATGCTCCTTGTACAGGACTTGATGGATCAGGATGTTCGCAATAAATGGATGGCGCATTAATCCAAGAAACTTGTGGTAATTTACCTTCTCGAATATCTCGTTTAAATGCATCCAGATATTCTTCCGGTTTATTCCCCGGCAAAGTATTGGCAATGCCTTTATATAATGGATTTTTTGCATTATCCGTTGCGCGATCATAGGCTTTATAGGGTAATTTCTGTCCTGTATCGGCATAGGGCTTATTGGGTTCACCGCCACTTGAAACAGGATAACCTGATGCTATATTTGCCTTTCGGAAGGATCGGAATGCCCCCAGCATATTATCACCCCACTCATCGGGCATGTTTTGATAACACATCCAACTGATACCCGCTTCTTCCAAGCGTTCTGCATAGGTCTTCCAGCTATAACCACGATCTGCGGTAGCTGGATTGCCATCAATCCAGTCCCATTCATTATTAACAAATGACCTTTTGGTGGGTGTTGCGCCATTTGTCCCAGTCAAATGAAATGAACGGTTCGCATCGGTACCTGTATGCATTGAACAATGGTAAGCATCACAAAGGGTAAAGGCATTGGCAAGAGCAAACTGATATGGAAGTTCTTGCTCTTTAAAATATCCCATTGAAATATCAGTCTTATAGGTCGGCCAGCTGCCCATTCGGCCATTGTCCCATGCCTGTTGACTGTCATTCCAGGTATGCGGTGTGCCACTTGCACGTTGTGCATTATTGGTACTACCGTCTAAATGGAAGGGGGTTAAAACCTGCCCATTGCGTCTCAACTGCTCCCACACACGGCGGCCATTTGCCAAAGGAATGGTAAAACGATCGGCAAAACCACGAACACCTTTTAATGTTCCAAAGTAATGGTCAAAGGAGCGGTTTTCCTGCATTAAAATCACAACATGTTCAACATCTTGAATGCTACCAGTCAGATTGTTTGCAGGAATCGCGAGTGCTTTTTGGATGCTGGATGGGAAAGCTGTCAATGCCGCAGCACCGACACCCATATTGAGAGAATAGTTTAAAAATTTACGGCGTGTAATCATGATTAAAGTCTTCTTATTGTTGTTTTATGGAGCACAGCGCATAACAGGCTTTTTTCCTGTTTCTGATGTGGTTGAATGATCATTTGCCGAATCATTGCAGCCACTCAGCAAAATGACACTCATTAACAAAAAATGCGAATATTTAAAGAAAACGACGCCTGCGCCCTGCCTGTTCATTGCGATGTCCAATCCATTCTGAAACCAAGATGACTAACATAGAAAAGTACAATGACAGGGACGTGACCCAAATCTTTCAATTTAATGAAAAGATCGGGGTCTTATTATTCTAATGATGACCTGCAGCAGCCACCAATCACACATTTAAGGCTTTAATTGAACGTTTTGAAGTTCAGCATCAAAGCTATCCACCAAACTTTTAATGGTCGGCTCTTGATGAAGTAATTCAACTGCACGGCTAAACGCACGTTCTTTACGTTCATTTTGCATCACTAACGGCGTATTTGAATCAACGACAGCGTATTGCACACTAAACTGCGTTTGCGGCCATTGCGCTTTTAATGCATCCTCTAAACCATGCTGTAATTGCGACAACATACCTTCGTATTCCTGCGGAATCTGGAAGGTTGAAGCGCCATTAATTTGTCCCTGCATAATGCCATGCTGCGCCAACTCTTGAACCGCAGGCGATAACTGACTGGTTCTAAACCAAAACTCCCATTTTGCTAAATCCCAATCACCTTCTAAAACTTGCTCAGCTAACTTTAGAATATCCTGCGGCATAAGATGACTTTGCTCAGCCATGCCCTCCGCTGCAACTACTGCCTTTTCAAGTACAGGCTGAATGATCGGCTCTTCAGCCGTTTGAACAGAAAGCTCAGGCTCGACAACATGACGAGCTTCAAGCTTCGGGCTTTCCACTACAACTTGTACCGCTGCATCTGGTTCAACAGGGAAAATTAAAACATCATCACTTTCTGTAAGCATTGATTGAGTTAAATGCTGCTCTGCAGATGCTTCCAATCCAATCAATTGCCCCGCTTCTGCATCGAATACCATCAGACTGCTCTCCTGATTTTCTGTCGCAGGTTCAGGTTCAGGTTGAACATGACCCACTTCTGCCTGAACTGCAAGCTGATTGTCTTGACTTAAATTCTGTACTGGTTCAGCGACAACAGCGGCTGCAATCTGGGTTACGGGTGTTGCGCTGACCACCGTTACCTCATGCCTGCTGATTGGTCTAAATGCGAGTAACCGCAAGACCGTCATTTCAAAGCCTTGCTCTTGTGTCACCGCAAGCTGTAACTCAGCACGCCCTTTGCAGGCAATTTGATAATAAAGCTGTAAATCCTGAGCCGAAACCAGCTTGGAAAGCTGTATAATTTTCTGATTAATTTCCTCACTATATTTCAGTGCAAGATCAGGTAAATACTGCAATAAAGCCAATTCATGTAAAGTCGAAACCAGTTGATCCAGAACCAAAGACACATCTAAAGCTTGCTGTCTAAACTGTAGCAATAACTGACTGACTCGAGCCTGCTGATTTTGATGAATCGCTAAAATCAGGTCATAAATAATGGTTCGGTCAATTAAACCCAACATGTCTTTGACATCTTGATGATGGACAGCGCCTTGACCATAAGCAATCGCCTGGTCAGTTAACGATAACGCATCACGCAATGAACCTTGTGCAGATTCAGCAATTTGCCAAATGGCATCTTGATCGGCCTCAATCTGTTCTTTATTTAAAATTGCAGCCAAATGTTCAGTAATTTCATCGACAGCCAAAGGACGCAAGGTAAATTGCAAACAGCGCGAGATCACGGTAATTGGAAGTTTTTGAGGATCTGTTGTTGCAAATAGGAATTTGACGTGTTCGGGCGGCTCTTCCAATGTTTTCAATAACGCATTAAAAGAATGCGTTGAAAGCATATGCACTTCATCGATCAGATAAACTTTGAAACGGCCTTGCGTCGGTGCATAAGGCACATTGTCAAGTAACTCGCGGGTATCTTCAACTTTGGTTCGCGATGCTGCATCGATCTCGATCAAGTCGATAAAACGGCCTTCATTTACTGCCTTACAGGTTGTACAGACTTCACATGGCGTCGAAGTAACCCCAGTCTCACAGTTTAAACACTTGGCCAAAATACGGGCAATCGTGGTTTTCCCGACACCACGCGTTCCTGTAAACAAGTAGGCATGATGCAAACGCCCACGTTCCAATGCGCTGGTTAAAGCACGAGAAACATGGTTTTGCCCCACTAACTCATTGAAATTACGTGGACGGTATTTTCTTGCCAGTACTTGATACATGTATGCTCCTTTTTGCATGTTAAGCATACTGTTTTTTTGAAAGACTGTGAACGAATCCGCTGCTAATTGATCAAGATTAAGTACATTCTATGACTTTTCATGCGGATTTCATCACATTCACACAGGACTTGCGTCAATATTCAACTCAAGGGACAATATGCGCCAATTTAAATGTTGTTGGTTTCATTTCCCATGTCTCAATCTTTAGCGGTACTCGGCGGCATTACCGCAGAACAATTTCTTACGGAATACTGGCAGAAAAAACCCTTGCTAGTTCGTAATGCAATGCCTGAAATTATCGGTTTATTAGAACCAGAAGATGTTCAAGAGCTGGCACTTGAAGAAGATGTCACCGCCCGCTTAATTCGTCAAAAAAATAAAAATCCAAATGAATGGCATGTTAAATCATCGCCTTTAACCAAAGGCGACTTCCAAAAACTGCCTAATCTCTGGACACTTTTAGTTCAGGCAGTGGATCACTACTCTTTCGATATCGCTGAACTTTGGAAGAAATTTCCCTTTATTCCTCAATGGCGTCGCGATGACATCATGGTGTCTTATGCACCTCAAGGCGGTTCTGTCGGTAAACACTTTGATTTTTATGATGTGTTTCTGGTACAAGGACACGGTCACCGTCGTTGGCAATTAGGTCAAATGTGTGATGAATCGACTCAATTTTTACCAGATCAACCCTTAAAACTGTTAGCTGAACTGGATATACAGTTTGATGAAGTACTTGCCCCTGGTGACCTTCTATATGTCCCCCCAGGCCTGGCACATTACGGCGTTGCAGAAGATGATTGCTTAACTTTCTCTTTCGGTTTCCGCATGCCAAATCTTTCAGAAATGATTGATCAGGTCAGTGACAAATTTGCGGAAAATACTTCTCTCAAAAATCCATTGGCTGATATTGCGCGCCAGCAAACTGCAAATCTTGGGGAAATTAACAGTACCGAGTTTTCATATTTAAAAACTCAGTTACTGGATTATCTCACGCAAGCGCCTGAGTTCGATGCGGCAATCATGGCGTATATGAGCGAAGCAAGCTACCCCAACAACATTCCAGAACCAGAAGAAGTTAATGTGAATGATGTTGCCGAGGTGATTGGCGCGGATTATCAAATCATTCTAGAGCCAGCTTCTCGATTACTTTATAGAAAACAAGGTGAATCTTTAGAGTTTTGGGCAAATGGCGATACCATTTGCATTTCTGAAACATTCGCCCCTTACCTTAAGCAAATAGCAGATGGCGAAAGCTTGATGCTTGATCAACGTTTTCATGCAGCAGAGATTTTAGAAGATATCACCCTACTGCTCAATAGCGCAGTTGTGATGCTCTTGCCACCAAACTAAGGCTCTAAGCTATTTCAATGATGCCAAGGCCGTTTCATTTTCAGCCTTGGCATCGTTTCACGATAATGCGAACAAAAAATAAACCCATACTTTTTTTAATGATTACATTTTAATGCTTGAATAAGAAAAAAAATTTAATAGACTAAAGCGAAGTCATTATAAAAACATTCGATATAAATCACTTTTATATAACAGCAAGGAGTCCGACTTGTGTTTAAAAAAATATTGTGTCTTTCCATTCTTAGCTCATCACTGATCTTACAAACCAGTCATGCCTGTACTCGTGCCGTTTATTTAGGCAATAACAACCACATCATTACAGCGCGTTCAATGGACTGGAAAGTTGATGTCGGGACCAATTTATGGATTTTTCCAAGTGGCGTGATGAGAGACAGTAATGCTGGGCCAAAATCACTAAAATGGAAAGCCAAATATGGCAGTGTTATCGCAACAGGTTATGATATCTCAACCACCGATGGCATGAATGAAGCGGGACTTGTTGCAAACGTATTATGGCTGGTCGAGTCACAATATCCAGACACCAAAAAATCGAATAAACCGCAACTCAGCATTTCTGCTTGGGCACAATATGTACTCGATAACTATGCAACGGTTTCCGAAGCAGTCAATGCATTGGAAAAAGAACCATTTGATCTAATTACCGATAGTGTTCCTGGTGAACAGCGTTTAGCAACATTACATTTATCTATTTCTGATAAAACTGGTGATAGTGCAATTATTGAATATATAGGCGGTAAACAGGTAATTCATCACAACAAAAAATACCAAGTCATGACTAACTCCCCAACCTTTGATCAACAACTTGCACTAAATACTTACTGGCAACAAATTGGTGGAACCGTGATGCTACCAGGCACTAATCGTGCTGCGGATCGATTTGCGCGCGCGTCATTTTATATGAATGCAATTCCGAAAAATGACAACCCTAAAGATGCTTTAGCTTCAGTCTTTAGTGTGATCCGTAATGCATCTGTTCCCTATGGTTTAAATACGGCAGAAGAACCTAATATTTCCTCTACACGCTGGAGAACAGTTGCGGATCATAAGCAGCAACTTTATTTCTTTGAATCCGCTGTTTCGCCAAATGTATTTTGGGTAGATTTAAAGAAAATTAACTTTAAAGATGGTTTAACACGTAAACTTGATCTTGGCAAAGATCAACAGAATACTTTTGCTGGCGATGCAACCGATCAATTTAAAGTCTCAAAACCATTTGAATTTCTTGGTCCACAGTTACATCATTGACACCGAAATATTGAATACATTCTAGAGAGTTAAAAGATGAAAAAAACTTTAAGTTTATTGAGCCTTTGTATTGTTATGAACGGTTGTTCGACCTTACCTGACACTTCTACAACATCAACAGGTCATTTAGCCACAGCAGGTTCATTAAACTGCAAAACAAATGAACTCTGCCCGAATGTTTTTGTTGAATGGGACTACCAACACAAACAACAGTTAAGCGTAGAGACGGTGCTTAACAGCAGCTATGATTACTATGACATCAAAGGAATTACCTTCTTCATTGATGGTAAAGCGTTTACATATCAGCCTGTTGGCCCTACACAACAAAAGAACATCAACAGACTCATTCCGCGACGCTCATCAAATCGTTTTATTCTTCCAAGTACATTCCTGTTAGAACTTAAAAAAGCACAGAATGTCGAACTTTCAATTGAAACAGATAAAGGCAATATTAAACATTCCGTCTATACACCTACCCAATCATCAACACTCTATCAAAACTTCGCTAAACTTATAGCTAGTTTACCTACACATCAGAAATAAATCGAAAAACAGAAATTATATGATTAAAGTCAGTTATTTATTTTAACTATAACTAACTGACTTTTTATATAGTAAACATATTCAAAATAAATACAGGAGTAAATTTCCAACCATTCAAACATACATAAGTTTACAAAGAAAAGTACATTCAATATAGCTTCAGCTATTCATTCAAAATAAGTATCAAAATCTGTTTTCCTTTGAAAACAATTATATGAATAATCTCAAATTAACCACATACAAATTAGACTAATCGTTTATCGTATTTTAAGATTCCTCTAATAGTTATTTTCTATAGTGAAATCATATTATTTTCAGCCGTGTCACTTGAAAATGCGGACTAAAGAATCATTTAAATAAATAATGTTATTTTTCCCTATGATATTTTTAAAATACCATGTAAAATGCCTGCCAAAATTGCATGATGAAATGCAACATGATGCTCTTGGCGATGGGCGAACTCGAGGCGTTGTATGTCAAAAAAAGAAGATATTATTACCACTGCATTAAGACTTTTTAATTCGCATAGCTATAACTCGATCGGCGTAGATCGAATCATTAGCGAATCAGGCGTTGCAAAAATGACTTTCTACAAATACTTCCCCTCAAAGGAAAAGTTAATTGAAGAATGTCTTGTGCAACGTAACATCAATCTCCAAACGTCTTTAAATGCAACTTTGGCAGAATGTGATCAAGATGATTACCTTAGCCAACTTAAAGCAATCTTTGGATGGTACGCAGCCTGGTTTAATAGCGAAGACTTTAATGGCAGTATGTTTCAGAAAGCACTTGAAGAAGTCATCAAGATTTATCCTTCTACCTTGCAACCTGCAACCCAGTACAAAATTTGGTTAACAGCCTTAATCGAAAATTTACTCAAGAATCTGGACATTCGTCATCCAACCCATCTCGCAACATTGATAGTTAGTATTTTAGATGGTATGACCATTCAAGCGCATGTGAACAGACACTCTGTTCAAATGGATGAATATTGGAAACGTGTCGAGCACCTGATTAATTTCGAAAAAGCACTGGTATAGATCTAGAATATCCCTTTAAAATGAAGGGATATTTTTATATATCGCAAAGAAAGAAGATAGAAATAATTGAAAAAAATAAAGCGTGATTTATAATTATTATTGTGTCTCACGCTTGCGTCTGAGTGTAAAAAGAATAATAAATATTATTACCCTCTGGCGGTTGCACTTTCGTACTTCCGATCCTTCTTATGCAGACAGATCGTTCTGTCTTGCTTCTCATTATATATAGTTTTATCTAAAGTACAATCTTTTTTTAAACTTTTTTATATTCATTAATTATATTAATCACTTAATTTTATTATTTAGTTTTTTTAAAAAACTTTGAGCTATTTCCTGTATTTTTATTTCCCAATAGATAGAAATCCACCCAAAAAGTGAAAATGCGAAATAAATCACAATATACAGTACAAAAAACTAAATAATTGACACATGGAGGCGCATTTATCACTTTTACTTATATGCTTTTTCATTAAAAACCATTGCAATTATTCAGTTTTACTACAATTTTTCCTATCACTGACTTTATACTAGCCACGGCTGTAACCAAGTGAGTATATGCATGCAAAAGGATTTCGAGATAGAAGCAATGAGAGAGTCTGCTGGTACAATTGTAACTGTACTAAAATCTCTAGCTAATACTGATCGCTTAATTATTTTGTGTCATTTAGCCAAACAAGAACTAAATGTTTCACAGATAGAAGAATTAACCCAGATATTTCAACCGACCCTTTCGCAACAATTAATGATGTTAAGAAAAAGTCATATTGTTTCTACTCGGCGTGATGGCAAACAAATTTTCTACTCAATTCTTGATCCAAAACTGAAAATTGTATTGAACACCTTGTATGAACATTACTGCCCCCACCAATAACTTGTCAGTTAAATAGAAACATACCGCACTTAGCATTTTTTATGCATAATATATATTAATTTATGATTTAGAATATTGTGCATGAAATTGTTCAACCTTGGCTTATCTAAATTATTTCCTGCGCGAAAATGGCTAAGTTCTTATCGGTTTTCAAGTTTTAAGTCTGATCTAATTGCAGCTGCTATCGTTTTGGCCATGCTGGTTCCTCAAGGTATGGCTTATGCAATGCTGGCAGGATTACCGCCTGCCATGGGAATATATGCCAGTATATTGCCAATGATTGTTTATGCTTTTACAGGCAGCAGCACAACACTCTCAATAGGTCCTGTCGCCATTATTTCGATGATGGTTTTTGCTGCACTTGATCCGCTATTTAGCGCAGGATCAACCGCCTATATCGAAGTCGCTTATCTACTGGCCTTATTAATCGGAGTTATCTCTCTGGTTTTAGGTCTATTACGTTTCGGTTTCCTGATTCAACTGATTAGTCATCCCGTTATTCAGAGTTTTATCATTGCTTCTGCCTTATTAATTGCCTTAGGGCAGCTTAAATTTTTGCTCAACATCCCCTTACAAGCAGGCAATATTCCTGAGTTTATCGTTAGCCTTTCTCAGAATATTGATCAAATTACATTGATGGGTGTCAGCTTTGGGCTTCTTTCAGTTCTGTTACTCTTTATTCTTCCGAAATTAATTGCATCAGATTTTCTGAACAAAATATTGCCCTTAGTCATCGTTCTGGTCTCGATTGCTGTCATTACCTTTATGGGAAATGCGCAGTATAACATTCAGACTGTTGGTCTTATTCCAGCGGGTTTACCCAATTTCCATTTTCCTACATGGAATACTCAATTAGTGCTACAGCTGTTACCTAGCGCTTTCATGATCGCCATGATTAGCTTTGTTGAATCACTGGCAATTGCGCAAGCAACAGCGTTACAAAAACGTGATGATTTAGATAGCAACCAAGAACTTATCGCCCTTGGTTTTGCCAATATCGCCGCAGGTATTAATTCAGGCTTTGCAGTTTCTGGCAGCTTATCACGTACGGTTGTCAATGCAGATGCTGGCGCAAAAACCCCCATGTCTGGGATAATTTCTTCATTATTAATGATTGCAGTAAGTCTCTACTTTACCAGTTTCTTCGAAAATCTTCCGCTCGCTGTTTTAGCAGCAACAATTTTTGTTTCAATCTGGAAATTGATTCGTCTCACTCCTTTTATTGAAACCTGGAAATATTCAAAGGCAGATGGAATTGCAATGTGGGTTACCTTCTTCGGTGTAACGTGCTTGGATATTTCAACTGGACTCATCATTGGAGTCGTTTTAACCTTTGTACTGCTGCTTTGGCGAATCAGTCGTCCACATATCGCAGTAATTGGTTTAATCGAGGGAACTCAGCACTTTAGAAACATATCAAATTACAATGTAATTACAACAAAAGCGATTGTTTCTTTTCGTGTTGACGAAAATCTCAGTTTTTTGAATGCCCACGTGTTAAAAGGTTATGTAATTACCGAAGTAAGTCAAAACCCTCTCTTACAGCATGTTGTCATTAACTGCTCAAGTATTAGCAATATTGATCTCAGCGCATTAGAAATGTTAGAAGATCTTAATCGCGAGTTGGATCAATTGAATATTCAGATGCATTTATCTGAAGTGAAAAGTCCTGTTATGGATCGACTGTCTAAATCAAGACTTAAAAATGATCTTACAGGACAGATATTTTTATCACATTATCAAGCAATACAAACACTTTCCCCTGAAATGCTTGTAGAATGATCGACTTTTATTGGGTTATTTTTATACAAAAGGATGTGTCATGTTTTCATAATTTTTTTTTAAAAACATTGTGTTAATTTTTTCGGGATTTTTAAAGTAATTGAATTGCAAAAAAAATTTTATTATTCACGGTTCTTAGGTATAGAATACCGCGCTTGTTTAACCTTAAACCGTGCATAGGTTTATAAGGCCTTTATATGTTTAATGTACTGTCTCGCTTGAGCTTAGTAAGCAAAATTATTATCGCTATTTTTCTAGGGATTGGCGTCGCTCTGCTCTTTCCTAACTTTACACCCTATTTAAGTCTATTGGGTGAATTATTCATTAAAGCATTAAAGTCTGTTGCACCAATTCTAGTCTTTGTTTTAGTTCTATCTTCAATTGCAAACTTTCAAATTGGTCAAAGCTCAAAGATTAAACCTGTGCTTTTCCTTTACCTGATTGGTATGTTACTTGCCGCATTTAGTGCAGTAGCAGCGAGCATTATGTTTCCTAGCCAGCTGTTTTTGCATTTACCTGCAGAAAGTGGACTTCAGCCACCAGGTAGTCTTGCAGAAATTTTAAAGAATCTTCTTTTAAGTTTTATTGCAAACCCTGTACAGGCAATTAGTGAAGCGAACTTTATCGGTATTTTAGCTTGGGCGATTGGTCTTGGTTTAGCTTTACGTCATAGCTCTGATACAACCAAGCAGGTAATGACTGATGTCGCCGACGCTGTAAACAAGATTATTCATACCGTTATTGGTTTTGCCCCAATTGGTATTTTTGGTCTAGTTGCAGTTACCTTTGCCAGTGCAGGTTTAGCAACACTCACCAGCTATGCACATCTATTGGCAGTACTGATCGGAACAATGTTATTCGTTGCATTGGTAATTAATCCCATTTTAGTGGGGATCACCATGAAAGCGAATCCTTATCCCTTGGTCTTCACTTGCTTAAACGAAAGCGGCATCACGGCCTTCTTTACTCGCAGTTCAGCAGCCAACATTCCGGTAAATCTGGACTTGGCGCAACGTTTGGGGGTTAATGAAGCAACGGCTAGTGTTTCTATCCCGCTCGGTGCGACGATTAATATGGCCGGTGCAGCCGTTACCATTACCGTACTGACTCTCGCTGCTGTACATACGCTTGGTATTCCAGTTGATTTAAGTACCATGATCATCTTATCAGTTGTAGCTGCTGTTTCAGCATGCGGCGCATCGGGTGTGGCCGGTGGATCTTTATTGTTGATCCCTGTCGCTTGTAGCCTGTTTGGTATATCATCTGAGATTGCCATGCAGATTGTTGCCATTGGTATGATTATCAGCGTACTGCAAGACTCAACAGAAACTGCCTTAAACTCATCAACGGATGTCTTGTTTACCGCAGCAGTTGACTTCAGAGACCATCCAAGATCATAGGTTGATATGCCACTTCAACGTTTACCCAACTGGATTCAACTTGGTGCTTTCTTACTTGCACTGAATGCAGGGATGGTAAACGTTTTAGGCTTATTTACCGTCCTACACCAATCCGTTTCACATATGACAGGCAATGTCAGTATGCTTGCAATGAGTTTACTTGACTGGCAACCTGAGCATTTTATTTATCTCAGTCTTGTCATCCTTTGTTTTGTCATCGGTTCTTTTTATAGTGGTCTGATACTCGGCAACGGTAATGTTACATTTGGACGACGTTATGGCCTGCCGCTTAGCTTAGTTGCAATCTTTCTGTTTCTTACTTGGTTATTACTGCCCTATTTCCCTCGCTATGGTCTCTTATGGGCCTGTGCCGCCATGGGAGTGCAAAATGCAATGGTGAGCCACTATAGAGGTGCAATTATTCGTACAACGCACTTATCTGGTGTCCTCACTGATATTGGTTTAGCACTGGGTTATAAAGCACGCGGCTTGAACGTAGAAAAACGGCGTATTTTTCTGCATTTATTGATCTTTATCGGTTTTTTATGCGGTGGAATTATTGCGAGTGTGCTTTATCCTTATTTAAACTTACAGACCTTTCTCATTCCAGCTGGATTAAGCTTAGCCATGAGTCTAGCCTACTGGTTTTTCTATTTTCGTTCTTCATCAAACTCAAATTTGGATTGAATTATGGTTAAAAATGCATTGCAAGCTCAACTGTTAAAAGCAGGCTTGGTTGACAATAAAAAAGCAAAAAAATTAACCAAGCAAGCACAACATGAACAGCGCCTTGGCCAAAATGATGACGCTGTCCTAAAAGCAGAAATTGACCGCGCCAAGCAAGAAAAGTTGGCAAAAGACCAAGCCCTGAATTTAGAAAAACAGAATATTTTGGAAGAGAAAGCTTTAAAAGCTTCGATCATTCAAATGATCAAACATCACAAAATCAAGGAAACAGAAGGTGATGTAACCTACCAATTTATTGATGAAGGCAAAATCAAAAAAGTTTACCTTTCGCAACAGGTTTATAATGCACTGGTTGCAGGCTCTCTTGTTATCGCCAAAGATCAGGGTAGCTACGCCTATCTACCTAAAGCTCTTGCAGACAAAATTGATCAAAAAATGCAGGGTTTTATCTTGGTGAATAACAATACTGAGCATAATGATCAAACCACAGATGAAGAAGATCCATATGCAGCTTATGTCATTCCTGATGATTTGATGTGGTAAACCTCCAAACCATTATGTAAAAACGCCTTTACAAATCGTATATAAACTGTGATCAAGTTAATATAAAACCTCATTACACCTTACAATTCCTGCTCAAAGAATTTATAAGGTGTTTTGGGTTTGGATTATTTAAAGTATTTGCGTAGTGAGTTGAGCCATTATCCATGGCTAGAAACAGCGATTGCATTGATCATTTTGATTTTGTTTGCTGCACTTGCGAACTTTATCGCTAAAAGAATTATCGTCCGTGGTATTCGCCATTTAATTACAAAATTTAAATCTCCAAATCAATCGATTTTCGCACAGCATAGCGTCACTCAACGTTTTGCAAATATCGTTCCTGCGATTGTCATCATGAATGGCATTACGACGATTCCGCATCTACCAGAGAAATTCATTAGCTTTGTACAAATGGGCGCACAGGCCTTCATTTTCCTGACACTTGCACTTACTGTTAGTGAAGCATTGAATATCTTTAACTTAATTTATCAACGCAATCCAAAATCTAAGAATAAGCCGATTAAGGGCTATTTACAGCTCGTTAAGCTTATTTTGTTTGTGGTTTGCGGCCTGATGATTTTGGGAACCTTCTTGAAAAAAGATGTGTTTACCCTACTGGCAGGTTTTGGTGCGATGGCTGCTGTGTTGATGTTGGTCTTCCAAAATACCATTCTTTCATTGGTTGCCAGTGTGCAAATTGCCTCGTATGACATGGTACGCATTGGTGACTGGATCGAAATGCCATCCTTGAATGCAGATGGCGATGTCATTGATATGTCATTACATACAGTGACTGTACAAAACTTTGATAAGACCTTTACAACAATCCCAACCAACAAGCTCGTAACTGATACCTTTAGAAACTGGCGTGGGATGAGCAGCTCAGGTTGCCGCCGTATCAAACGTTCACTCTTTCTAGATCAAAGTAGTGTTCACTTTATGAGTGAGCAAGAGCAACAAAAGCTGAAAGACTTTTTGCTCTTAGACCAATATCTCGATGCAAAAAAATCGGAGATTGCAGAGTTCAACAATCACCTTAGCAACCAGTCTCAATACAACCAGCGTCGTTTAACCAATTTGGGCACGTTCCGGGCTTATGTTGAATTCTACTTACGTCAACATCAAGGCATTGCTCAAAACCAAACCATTCTGGTTCGTCAAATGCAGCCAACCAGCGAAGGCTTACCTTTAGAAATCTATGCCTTTACCAATACCATTGCATGGGCGTCTTATGAAGCAATTCAATCTGATATTTTTGATCACTTAATTGCAATTATTCCTGAGTTTGGTCTAAGAATTTATCAAGCGCCTTCTGGTCATGACTTGCAAATGCTCTCAGGGCAAGCAATTGTGAGCAAATAATTTAGCTGATAAAAAAGGCCTGATTAAAGGCCTTTTTTATCAGTCTGCAAACACAGCAATCAGCAGTTTACCAAGCACATCATGTAATCGAGATTTCTTTTATCATTTTCTGGCCTTTGCGCAAAATCTCGAACTTAATCGTACCTTTATTTAAATAGTTTGAGATATCTACAAAGTTACTCACATCTCTTACAACGATATCATTAATTTTTAAAATAATATCATCTGCCAAGATTTCGCCAAAAGCAGGTGATTTCTTCGATATGACCTTAACCTTAACCCCTTCTAAATTACCCGTTCTAGATTTATCTAGATCCGATAAATCTATAGGATAAATCCCTGTAATTGACTCAAATCTATAAAAATAACTCACCGTATATTCTTTCTGCGGTTGATAAATGGGCGCTGATTGACTTAAAGAACTACTCACATTATTAGATGTATTTACACTACCAAATCCATTATTGTCTGTCTGATTCTGAGGTCCCCGAGGAGCTGGCGTTAAAAAACTATAATATCCAATTGATTCTGTTGATTGGGTATTACTAAACAGTACAATCTGCGCTCCAAGTGAGTCTGCTCGTTTTTCTAATTCATGAACAATATAGTCATAGCCCTTAGTACTATCCCTACCATTAAACTTTTGTGACTTAATCGGGACAAAGCCCTCCTCTAATAGCTGTATTGTTGAAACATCAAATTCGTCCGTCTTCAGGACTTGGGCTTTAACAAATCTAGACTTATCGGCCTTTTTAAAAAGAGAAATCGGTATATAAATATTCGCTGATAATGTGGTACTAAAAGGAAGTGCAATTACGCTGAACAAAATAACTGCAATTAAATTTAAATGTTTCATATTCAAATCACTTTTATTTTTATACATAAACTAACAGAAAACTTAAATAAAATCTTCAATCAAATCAGGTAGTCGTTTAGAAAGTTATTTTTATAAAGTAGTGAAACTAGACGCTGTACGTCTGCTTTTACTTTCATCAAGCAGCGTCCATTAATTTCAATAGAAAGTTTAATGATTAATTTCAAAATATTTCTTGCACCCTTCCATCCACGCCTGTGAGACTGGTGGTTGATCTGGATGTTCTGTATTCGCCAATTCACAATCAACAGCATTTTTTAATTGATTGTCGATTGGAAAGGAATACCCATAATAAGCGTCACTATTCTTGCTAAAACCACCTGTTTGCTTGTAATCCCAATATAGATAGCTGATCAAAGTGAATGTTAATCCTAGCAGGATCAGTAACCACCTTCTTAAACTCATTTTTTTGCTCTATGATGTTTTTTTACATTATAGGCATTTTTATTCAACATTTTAGGAATATGTTTTCTTTATAAGTGATGAAGTAAGCTCACAAAGAACTCCAAGCATTGCTCAGCACAACAAGAATAAGTTCAAAATACAATATAAAAGCCCCAGTCAAATCTGGGGCTTTTATATGATCTTTAGCTCAGTCCCATTCGAGCTGGAACTGGATATTGGTATTGGTAAAATTAGGGTTAAGAAATACCCGATAACCAGCTGTTTTTAATTCATTCACAACAATATCTGCGTCTTCGCTACTGACTTCATGTTTTGAAAATTGCTGTAAGGCATCTCGATCACCATCACTGGCTCTTAATTTAATCGTACTGGAAATTTTTGAGAGAATTTTATCTACTGTTAACTTTTTAACATTTGCATTGGAAATTGCAGTCGCTCGTGATGCTGGTAACAAAATGTCTTCGTTCACCGTATTCCGCCTGTGATATCAGAATAAGAAAAAAATTATAATAGGTTCTATTTCCTGTTTTTCAAGTCAATCAAGTCAACTAAACGACAGATTTTGGCGCACAGTTTAATATTCCCAACTTTTTCATGATTTAAGCGGTCTTAGACCTTGTTGATTATTTTTGAAAATAGATGGAGAAGCACGCCTCCTCCATCACGAATCACTTACACATGATATCTAACTTCTCGGCATAGTATTCTGTCGAGACTTTAAGATCAGCCATTAACTTCTCTCTGGTATAGTCTTTCGGCGCAAGCTTTAACAATGCTGGAACATACTTTGACTCATATAATTTCGGATAGTCTTTACACAGTACCTTCGTTTTTTCCTCTTTAGGCGTATCTGGATTATCCAAAATGTCCATATACTCTGAAATCTTATTGTCTATAACTTCAAAGCTTTCTTGTGCTTGCTCGTTCTTGACTTCTGGCTGTTTATTACACCCCACAAATAAGATTGAGACTAAGCCGAGGAGTAGAATTTTGGTTTTCATAAAAATCATTTGAATTTTTAAAGCAGATCAAGGCAGTGTATCTCAATTTTTCTATTTATTAATGAAGATTTATTTTACATTACTTTCTTTTTCTTAACATTTGTAATTAAGACTTAGCTTTATCTACATATGTCCGATGCTATGAAACTCTCGCTTTAAGGTTCTAATAAACACTAAAAAGGCTTTGAATTACAAAGCCTTTTCGCTACAGAGAATTACAAGTAAATCTCAGGTGGATACGGCGTATCATCATTAATTGGTGTATACAGGGTATTTTCAACAAAAAAACCATTTGGGGCTTGTACAATGTCAATCGTCACAGAATCCTGCATCACCTGCGGATAGGCCCAAATAAATTGTTTCATCAAACCCAAAGCATTATTATTTTGCATATCCCCAAACACACGCTGCCAAATTGGAGTTCGATAAGCTTTTGTCTTATCAAATCCATAAAGATGTGCAATCGATGAATCAGGAACAAATCCTGCTAAATAAGCCACTTTATCCACGGGATAGTGCAAGTCCAATGTCGGAATCTCGGAAACTGCCTGATGTGCCAAACCTAAACGGGCTTCCAAAATCCAGTCATAAGCTTCGGTCATAATGTAGTCAAAATTCGGATATGAATAGTGTTCACTTGGATAGTTAATATCTGTTGCCAAAGTTTCAATTGGTGTCCGAATGGTTGGGAAGAAAATCAACGGACAAACTTTCGCTTGCGGATATTTAGTCTTAATCACAGTTCGGATGTCTCGACAGGTTTGCCCCAACTTGTTTCTTAACCAGGCTTTAAATTCATCATACGGTGTTCCGGTTTTATGAACCGCATCATAAATCGTTCCCAAATCTGGTGCATACAATCCCGTGTCTGCATTAAATGCCAGTTTGGTTGGGTAATCATAGACACAAGGAAGATCTGTACCTTGGTTATACCACCACCAAGGCTCACCAATTTGCATATTGACTGGACACCCGCCAACAGCCATGGTGTCCGCAAACTCGATAAATGCTTTGTGTAAATAAGCAAGCGCATTCTGATCACAAGGACTAAAGAAATAACTTGGTGGTTCATAACCAGTCCGCCCCAGATTACTGTTCCAGTCGCGTTGTGCCCAAAACTCTTTTGCCCCCAATGAATACATCTCAAAACTCACCCCAAACACAGGTTGCATGCCTGCGCTGTGTAATGCTTGTGCGAAATGTTCATGCCACTTACGTGTACATGGGTTCACAACAGCTTGATTGGTGACTAAGGTATCAGGGATTTGCCATTTGTTGATCGTCGTATCCCAATACAATTCTGGATATTTAGACATCCCGCAGTAATGATTGATCAATCCGTGATAGCCTAAAGCCGCCATATTATCAACCAGTCGCTGAGGATTAAGATCATAATGATCATCATAACTGGTGCAGATACCATAATCATGTAAAGGTACAGAAACTCGGCTTAAACTCAATTTAGCGTTCGGACCCGTCGTGACTGAATTTGTAATACGGATATAGCCATCTTCAGGTTGTAACAGAGGCAGTGTTGAATGGCCGTTATAGCTTAAGGTAAAGCCAGACAAAGAAATTCGCTGGATATTGCTTACAGGAAATGAATCAGTTGCTGAAAAACCAGCCTTGACCGTATCCCAATTAATATGGATATGTGCAGATCGAGAAGCGGGTTGATTTGCATAATTGAACAACACAACATATGCAACCTTATCTACACCATCTTCATGATAATAAACGGTTAAAGTCGGTGTTAAGGTTTCATTATTTAATGCAGGCATGGATGCAGATAATTCAATATCAAAATCCCAAACGGTACCGCTATAGTCGTATTTGGTCTCATAAGCCAGAAGCTTATGGTCTTTTACATCGTAAGAATCCCAACTGATACCTGCAAGGTCTGTTGTGGTACGTGACCTAAAAGCAGCCTCAAAACCATTTGCATAATTGGTAATCGCAAACGACATAGTTTGGGGCCCATCGATACGCCAGTACTTTGGACTAAAACGATCAATAGTTGAAGTTTCAACATTCAAAGCAGGAGATGTTTTTAAATTTTTTTGTTTATATTCAAAATTATTTGTCATTTGTTAATGCTCTAATTAATCATTGAGCTTTTATCTTAAGTCATCACAAATTTTTAACTGTTTAGGTAAGTAAGCATTGATTAAAACTCAACCAATTTTATCGCCTTTATGTAAAATCACTCGAAAAAATGAATAAAAAAAGACTTATCTACAGATAAGTCTTTAAGATTCATGCTATTGAATGCTTAGAAGTTATAACGAATACCCACTTTATAAGTTAACCCATCCATATCCAAAATATCAGATGCCGTACCATCACAAAAATAGCCAGTACAAACATCTTTAAAGTTTTCGATATAAAGCCATTTATAGCCCAAACCTACGTAAGCCGCGATATTGGGTTGAAAATAATGCCCCATTTCCAATTCAACAGGCAAAGTAACATAACGCAGCTTAACGTTATAATTATCAGCCTTGAGCCAAGCGTACCCAACACCAATACTTGCATTCGCATAAGTATTGTTTTGATTATAAAATTTATATCCGCCCTTTACATTCAGCTCAGTACTCTTCCAATCAGCGTTTTTTTGGTAATTCACACCAAAAGTTGTATTGAATACATCTAAAGCCGTAAAAGTTAGGCCAGTACCGAAACCATTTAATGTTTCATGGCCATCAACCTCATCAGATTTCAATCGCGACCCAGAATATTCTGCAAATACAGAAGTCTGAAGTTCACCTTTAATTTGACTATGATCATCTTGTGTTGATGATTGAATTGTACGCTCCCCTAAAGTTTTCGGCACCCCATAATTAATCTGTAAAGGTGTATCTGCCCAGCCATTTATCGCCAATAAATACATAGTGAGTGCAATAGCACCAACCCCAATTTTTTTCATTCGAATACCTATTTTTATTTAAATATAAGAGCTTAGAGAGTAGTTTATTTTTAATCTTTAAAAAATAATTTTTTATATAAATACACGAAATAAAAAATAAAAACCGATATTCGGTGCGATTCAGCACATATTATTACTGAACATCACAAATCATAATTCCAACTTTTTTTAAGCCCCAAAATGCTCAAAATCTACAAAGAAAATAAGCATTTAAATTGGGAAGAACGGCCTCATCAATATCCTTTAAGCAAAACGTCGCTCCTGTTGTTGTGCTGTGTAAATTTCTTTATGCAAAACATTAGACAGCCAATTTACGAAAGTTGTTTTGTTCTTAAATAGGGGTGTATTAAATAAATTAATATTTAATGTAGAATTATTAAAATTCTGTATTGTATAAGCACCGCCCCCCAAAGGAATGAGATGAGTATGTTGATAATTCATTGCTTTAAGTGCACCTTGCAAAAACAGTGCTTTTACTTGTATCTCGCTGTTTTTACTTGAATGATAGCTTTGGGATTGTATAAATAATTCATATTCTCGATCTAAATTTCGAACTAATTCAGATATAACCACATCACGCTCCTTTTTTATTGGTGCTATTTTTATACCATATAAAAGAAAAAAGCCTATCGTTTGATAAGCTTTTATACAATTTAAATAAAAACTAACTAAATGCTCAACTCATCGTCTTTAGCAACAATGATGGAACTAAGTATTGGCACAGCCAGAATAACAGGAACCGCAATAATCCATAAATCAGTGGTTAACTTACTTGAAAAAAAGAAATGAATGATTACTGCAGCTAAAGCCAATACAGCGAACAGAACCGCCATAAATCGAATTGCAAACTTGAGAAGCATTTTTTGACCCTACAAGATTCAAGTATCCATATTCAGTATACGCCTACTGCTTAAGCGATAGTACCCTCTTTTTTCTTCTTTATAAAAACCGCCAATCTTAGAGGCTACACGCCAAAGAAAAAGAACGATTATGCAATTCTATATCACTAAAAATAGCATCCAGCCCATGGTATTAAACCTGTTCTCAACACAAATTGTACCTAACTGAAAAGTATCTTGCTTGCTATTTAAATCTGGATTATTCCCATGAAAGCAATTACATCATTCAGCATGGAAATTGTGTTTTCTTCAACTCACTCTTAAGCGCAGAATAATTCTTTTGCGCTTCTTCTTGTGTGAATTTAAATTCATTCTTCTCCATGATACTTTCAGCAGCTTCTTGCATATACCCCTGATAATCTGAATAACGATCAATAATTAACTTATGCAAATTAACTTTACTTTTTTCGACCAAACACTCTTTTTGCTTCGCTTCCAGTTGTTCATTACTTGACTTTTCTTTTCCTCGCAAAGCATATTCAAATTGGATTTGATCATCAATCGATTTAAAATAAACCTCAGACAAACTAACATAATCATCCTTAAAATTCTGAGCATCCACCGTGCAAGACATAATAAACAAAAGCATAAACATAACTGTAGATATTATTTTCATCATCATTTCTATATATATTAATTTTCTATCCATTATAACACCAAAAAGAACAAAAAATCACCTTCCACATAACCCAACAATTTAACAAATTAAAAATAAATGTTAAGACAAACTAAATAAATTTTAA